>CBDTZM010000148.1:0-5542 GCA_965364915.1 uncultured Pseudomonadales bacterium
GGTACCTGCACACGGCATCGACGACGACCATCGCCGCCAGCTCCCCGCCGGTCAAGATGTAGTCACCGATCGACAGTTCCGCGTCAACGCACAGCTCTACTACCCGTTCATCGATACCTTCGTATCGACCCGCCAATAGCACCAAGCTTTGTTCTGCTGCCAGCGCGACAACGCCTTGCTGATCCAGCCGAGGGCCCTGCGGCGACAGGTACAATACCTTGGGCACCTGCGGCGCTCGAGCTTGCGCCGCCTTGATGGCGGCCATGAGCGGCTCGACCATCAAGACCATACCCGGGCCGCCGCCATAGGGGCGATCGTCAACGGTACCGTGCTTATCCACCGCGTGGTCCCTGGGGTTGAAGACTTCCAACTGCAGCCCACCCGCGCTGATCGCACGACCCAACACACCAGTTGCCGCGATCGACTCGATCATCTCCGGAAACAGGCTGACGATGCCGATCCACATATCTCAGTCGTCGTCCCAATCCACGCGGATCATGCGTTTGTCCATGTCGACCTCGATGACGAACTGCTCCACAAACGGTATCAACGTCTCATTCTGACCACCGATGACCAACACGTCCCGAGCACCTGTTTCGATCAACCTTTCGACGCAGCCGAGTGTTTCACCACGTTGGTTGACCACCGTCTGACCGATCAGGTCGCGCCAATAGAACTCGTCGTCGTCGGTGGCGGGCAATCGTTGCGCGTCGACCCCGATGCGGGTGCCTTTGAGGAGCAGCGCCCGTTTGCGATCATTCACACCCTCGAACGCCGCGACAAATCCGTCGCCATGGGCTTTTGCCGCGGAACAATCGGTGGGCCGCCAACCGTCCTGCTCGTCGGGCCGCTGCAACGACCACGGCCGATAGGCCAATAGGTTGGCCGGCGGGTCGGTATACGAAACGACGTGTACCCAACCCTTGACGCCATAGGCTCCGCCGATGTGGCCAACGATCACCACATCGTCATTGTTGGTTACCATGATCTGCTAGCGCGTTGAGCCAGCTTGCTTACGAGGCCGGCGCTTCCGCGGCTTCAGGCGCTGCGGCAGGCGCCCCCGTAGGTGCTCCTGCAGGCAAAAGGCGAGCGCGTTTGACGAGCTTTTTGACCATCTCCGATGGTTGCGCACCAACCCCCAGCCAGTGGTCTATCCGTTCCAGATCCACGCGCAGATCCTCGCTCTGGCCTTGGGCCACCGGATTGAAGAACCCAACCCGCTCGATGAACCGACCATCACGTTTGGCGGTACGATCGGCCACGGTGATGTGATAGAAAGGACTCTTCTTGGAGCCGTGCCGCGCCAGGCGAATCGTGACCATGTTTCGTTGCAACCTCGAGTCGAAAGGCGCGGTATTCTAATGGAAAAGCACTAGAAATCAACGATTATCGCGGCATTCCCGGTGGCGGCCGCATGCCCTGCAACCCGCGCATCATCTTTTGCATTCCACCTTTCTTCGTCACCTTCTTCATCATCTTCTGCATCTGTTTGTGCTGCTTCAACAAACGATTGATATCGGGTACGTGGGTGCCGCTGCCTTTCGCGATACGCTGCTTGCGGGAGCCGTTGATGACATCCGGAAAACGCCGTTCATGACGGGTCATGGAATCGATGATGACCGCCATCCGCCTGAATTGAGCGTCATCGACCTGGGCTTTTGCCCCGGGCGGCAGCTGGTTCATACCCGGCATCTTGTCGAGCATGCTGGTGACGCCCCCCATGCTGGCCATCTGTTGCAACTGGTCACGAAAGTCTTCGAGGTCGAATTTCTTGCCGCGCGAGATCTTCTTGGCGAGCCGTTGCGCCTTCTTTTTATCTACCTTGCGCTCTGCCTCTTCGATCAACGAGAGCACATCGCCCATACCGAGTATCCGCGACGCTAGGCGATCGGGGTGGAATGGTTCCAGCGCATCGGTTTTTTCACCCATCGCGATGAACTTGATGGGCTTGCCGGTAATCGCGCGCACCGACAACGCTGCCCCGCCTCGGGCGTCGCCGTCGGCTTTGGCAAGGATTACGCCGGTCAGGTTCAACGCATCGTTGAAGGCCTTAGCGGTATTGGCCGCATCCTGACCGGTCATGGCATCGACGACGAACAGTGTTTCTATGGGTTGTAACCCGGCTTGCAGAGCCCGAATTTCAGCCATCATGGCGTCGTCGATTGCCAGGCGTCCCGCGGTATCGACAATCAAGACGTCGGCAAATTGCGTCTTCGCCTCCGCCACCGCTCGTTCGGCAATCGCAAGCGGCTGCTCATCGGTACTCGAGGCAATGCAATGGGCACCGACTTCCGCAGCCAAAGTCGCTAGCTGTTCGATCGCTGCCGGCCGGTAGACGTCGGCGCTGACAACGGCGACTTTTTTCTTCTCGCGCTCTTTGAGATATAAGGCGAGTTTGGCGACCGTCGTGGTTTTGCCGGCGCCCTGCAAGCCAGCCATCAAGATGACTGCCGGCGGAGTCGTCGCCAGGTTGAGCGCATCGTTGGCCTGGCCCATGACGTTGACGAGTTCTTCGTGGACGATCTTGACGAAGGCCTCGCCAGGATTCAGCGCCGCGGAAACGACCTGACCCAACGCCCGTGTCTTGACCTTGTCGGTGAACGATTTGACGACGGGCAACGCAACATCGGCTTCCAACAGTGCCATGCGCACGTCACGCATTGCCGCGTTGAGGTTTTCCTCGGATAGCCGCGCCTTACCCGAGAGCCCTCGCAGAGTCTGACCGAGCCGGTCAGCCAGATTTTCAAACATAAACTTCGCTACATCCCGCTCAAGGGGGCATTATAGCAGCCGCGTGGTTGAAAACTTACCGCAAGGTGCGCCAAACTAACTTGAAACTGCCAACACCCCGCGCGAGCATCCATGTTCATTAGTCCCGTCATTCCCGGTATTACGGCTGTTGCACTTTATTTGATCGGCACCTTTCTTCAGGTGCGCACGTTGACGCAAAACGCAGAGTTGTCGGTGCGCGTACTCATGGCGCTGGGAATTCCGGCGCTGATGCTACACGCGGTCGCCAGCTACGCGGCCATCAACACCGTCGACGGTATCAATCTAAACATATTTGCCGTTGCCAGCTTGGTCACGTTGATCATGGTGGTGTTCGTTGTCGTGATGAGCTTCGTGCAACCGGTGCATAGCTTGCTGGCGCTGCTGTTCCCGCTGGGGGCGATAACTGTGTTGGCATCACTGTTTGCAGAATCAAGATTCGCGCCCGTCGCGAACATGACTCCCGAACTTGCGACTCACATCTTGATCTCCATAACTGCCTACAGCGTACTGATGATGGCCGCTTTTCAGGCGATCTTGGTCGGCATCATCGAACGCAACATCCGCACGAAGAGCCACATTCTCTTGCTACGCTTATTGCCGCCAATGGAGACCATGGAGCATTTGCTGTTTGCAATGCTGTGGGCCGGATTTGCCATTCTCACAGTCGCGATCGCCAGCGGTTTCGTCTACTTGGACAACATGTTTGCGCAGCACGTCGTGCACCACACGATATTGACTTCGGTGTCGTGGATCATCTACGTCGTGCTACTTACCGGTAGACATCGGTTCGGGTGGCGAGGTACGTCCGCAGTGCGTTGGGTACTGGTCGCCTTCGTGCTACTCCTGCTCGGGTACTTTGGCAGTAAGTTCGTTCTAGAGATTCTACTGGACCAAAGCTGATGTCTCTGACGGAGCTGCCTTCTTCCATCCTGATCGCGATCATCCTGACGCTGACGCTGCTCTCTGCGTATTTCTCGAGTAGCGAAACGGCCATGATGGCGCTCAACCGCTACCGGTTGCGACATCTGGTCAAGCAGAAGCACACCGCAGCGCGCAAAGCCAACCGGCTGTTGCGGCGTCCGGATCGTCTGCTGGGGGTCATTCTCATCGGTAACAACTTCGTCAACTTTTTTGCAGCCAGCATTGGTACGGTGATTGGCCTGCGAGTGTTCGGTGACAGCGGCATCGTGCTGACACCCATCCTGCTGACGATGTTCTTTCTCATCTTCGCTGAGGTTGCCCCAAAGACCATCGCCGCACACACACCTGAGCGGTTGGCGTTTGCGTCCGTCTATATCTTGGACCCGCTCTTGAAATTGCTTAGGCCGGTCGTCTGGTTCACCAACACCATCAGCAATTTTTTAGTAAAGCCGTTCATTCCGTCAACGACCAACCGCAACGATCACCTGTCGGCCGAGGAGCTGCGCACGGTCGTCAACGAGGGTGCGCAACTTCCCAGCCAGCATCAAAACATGATGTTGAGCATTCTCGACCTCGAGAACGTCACGGTCGATGACATCATGGTGCCGCGCAACGAAATCATCGGCATCGACATCGATGACGACATGGACGAAATTCTACAGGTGCTAGCAACAAGTCAGCACACACGCCTGCCGATCTACAAGGACAACATCAACAACGTGATCGGTATGTTGCACTTAAGACGTCTCGCGCGTCACCTGGAAAACGAATCCATAAGCAAAGCCGACATCATGCAGCTCACGCGAGAACCCTACTACGTTCCGGAGGCAACGCCGCTGCACACACAGTTGGTCAACTTCCAGCAGGGCAAACGCCGCATCGCCTTAGTCGTGGACGAGTACGGCGACGTCCAGGGCATCGTCACCCTCGAAGACATCCTGGAGGAGATCGTCGGAGAGTTCACAACCGACTACGCGGCGAGTATCCCTGAGATCGTACCTCAAGCAGACGGCTCCTTTTTTATCGACGGCATGGCGGTGTTACGCGACATCAATCGGGCGTTGCAGTGGGAGTTACCCACGACGGGACCAAAAACGCTCAACGGCTTGGTCCTCGAAGCCCTCGAGACGATTCCCGACTCCAATCTGTGCGTGCGCATCGACGACTATCTGATCGAAACCCTACAGATCAAGGATAACGTGATCAAGAGCCTCAAGATTAGGCGGGCATCTTCCGCTGACTAAGCGGGCTTCCACCGTCGATTGAGCGCCGAGATCACGCCGTTCAAAGAAGCCGTGATCGTGTTGCGACTCAGACCCACGCCGTAGCATCTGCCACCGTCGCCGTTGTCGATCGCAAGCAAACAGATCGCTTGGGCGTCGCTGCCGGTGGCGAGCGCATGCTCGTGATAGTCAACGATGTTGATCGGCTCGTTCAACGTCTCGACCAAGCCGTTGACGAACGCCTCGATCGGACCGCTGCCCTCACCGTCGATGGTCATCTGCTGAACTGACACTTCTACCCGCGCCACGCAGCGCTGATCGGACTCGCGTCCGGTCAGCAGGTCGAAGTCGATCAAACGATAGGGACCGCTCGCAACGACGAATTCATCCAGCAACGCCTGGTAGATCTCATCGGTCGTCACTTCTCGGTCGAGCCGTTCGGTCAAGCGCTGCACCACGGCGCTAAACTCCCTGAGCATGGCTTTCGGCAGCGAGATACCGAAATACTCCTCGAGAATGAAGCCAACACCGCCTTTGCCCGATTGGCTATTAACCCGTACCGTTTCTTTATACGACGATCCAACATCTGCGGGATCGATGGGCAGGTATGGCACTTCCCAACTTTC
>CBDTZM010000149.1:0-5527 GCA_965364915.1 uncultured Pseudomonadales bacterium
CCGTGATAGCAAGAGGAAGAAGCAATCGGATCCCAAGCGATCTGCGCGTCGAGATGGGTATGGATATCGACAAAGCCCGGCGTGACGAACCTATCGGTCGCATCAATCTCACGATGACCCTCGCCAGCCACCTCGCCAACGTGGCTGATCCTATCGCCGTCGATCGCAACGTCTGCCGCGACCCTTTTGGCGCCGGTGCCGTCGATGACGATTCCGTTTCGAATCACGATGTCGTGCGCCATGCCGTTCTCCCCAGATTTGGATGGGTAAAGCCTAAGGATTACAGGTACACCCTGCAACACATACACTAGCGCGATGTTATTGCGCGTTCTCACTTGGCCGTTCAAGGCACCCGCCTACTGGCTGCTGTTGCTCTGGACGATCGTCGGAGGTTTGCTCGCCGAGATAGTGAGTTGGTATGACGCCTATCCAGTCGCCGTCGGGGGCGCTATCGGTTTTTCACTAGCCGCCTGGTACGGCATCTTCGGAATGCTTGCGGTGCATGGTCAAAGACTGCTGCTACACGAAGCCAGGGGGCTAGAAGACGCACCGATCCCCGAAGTCAGCGACGTCAATCCGTTCACGCACGGGGCCTGCCTTGGCTATGCGTTTTTGTTTCTCATCGCAGTCGTCATCGTGTATAGCGTTGGCGACCGCCCCAACTGGCTGGTCGTCGGGAGCGCCGCTGTCGTGCTCTCGCTACCGTGGCTCGGCGTCAACCTCGAGGGTTCGATATCGGACGGACTACGGCCTTCGACGCTTCGAAGGCTGATCAAGGGTCTCAAATTCGACCTTGGCGGCCACGCCGTGCTGACGCTCATCGGTCTCGGCAGCGTGGCTTATGCGATCAAGTTCAACAGCATTGTGTTTTTTGCATTGGCAGGGTACCTGTTCCTGGTCTGTCAGGCGGCAATGGGGCGATTGCTATACTACCGCCGCGCAGAACTCGATCTGTTTACCGAGCGCAGCCCGGAACAGCTTCTCGAGTTCGAGCGCGCCGAGGAGCAACATCGTCTCGATGAGCTCTTCAACGAACTCAACACCATTTGCAAAACCGGTCGCGTTCAAGAAGCCTACCAGCGCTTGGACGAGTTCATGCGGGATAGCTACACCACGCTCGACCCCCAGTTTCACGAACGGCTACTGCTGTTCCAGGACAAGAGGCTAACGCTCGAACACGGCGTGCGTTACCTCCAGCGCTTGCTCGATCGCAAGGAGACCAAACAAGCGTGGCAAGTTTTCAAGGCCTGTCTCGAACACGATGATCGATTCCGCCCCTTCACCGACGAAGCCTTCATCAAGGCGACGCGCGGTGCCGGCACACAAGACGCAGCACAAGTCGCCGAATTGCTCGCCGACTTCGATCGCGCTTATCCCGATAGTCACCTAGCCGCGAACGCGAAGTTCCGCCGTGCCCGGGTACTGATCGAACTGTTGGACGACGAATCGCAAGGCCGCGAGGTGCTCGAAGAGATCAAAACGGAGCACGCCGAATTCGCTCAGAGTCCCCGGTTTCGCAACTACCGAGAATAGCAGTACGCGACCTACTCGCTCGCGGACGGGAGGAAATCACACGCCGGCGGGATCTAGCCGAACGATATATCGCGGAGGAAACCCGGTCAAAATCCGAATCACCACGCCGAGGGAATGTTCACCGTCAACTCGACTTTCTTCCTCTTCGTCGAGGGCAATGACCAAGTAGTCGCCCTTCTCGTCCTCGCCGTCCATCCTGATTTTCACCTGCGGGCTCTCCAGCACCTGGTTGTACCATCCCCGAGGCCAATGGTTGGCGGCAACGTAGAGTTGGCCGTTACTTTCAAGCGCGGCTAATACCCTGTCGTTGGCATTGCCCTCATCATCTGTCGTGGTGATGGTCAGCGTTGTTGCGCCGGCGGGTTGGTAGTAGCCGAGCAAGGATTCGAACAACACGACGATCCCGACGTAAACGAGGGCCACGATCGCGATAATCTTTACAACCTTCATGCGAGCCTCCTAAGGCGTTTCGTTGTTATGCAGGGTGAAGAGTTTAGATGCAGGGTGCAGACTCGTCGGCGCTCAATTGAACGCATAGCGGACTGTTACATCAATAGTCCGGCTGAACAACCCGTAATCTGGTAGATTGGCCGGCTTTGGTCGGAGAAACATCACTGATGGAAGCACCGCACTGGTATCAACGTGCGCTGGACACGCCCTCGCAACCGGGCGATATCGAGGTCAACGGGACCAACATTCACTACGAGACGTGGGGTGAGGTGGGTAATCCCGGCATCGTGCTGGTCCACGGCAGCAACGCGCATCTCGAGTGGTGGCGCTTCGTCGCACCGTACCTCGCGGATCAATTTCGCGTCGCCGCACTCGATTCATCCGGCAACGGCGATAGCGGTTGGCGCCCGCACTATAGCGGCAAAGATTTCGCCGAAGAAGTATGGGCCGTGTGCCAAGCGGCGCAACTCGGTGAGCGACCGTTTGTGGTAGGGCACAGTTTCGGTGGCTTCATCGCTTTGGAAACCGGTCACTACTACGGGTCAGATCTGGGCGGCATCGTTTTCATGGACTTCACGGTCGCGCCAACCGAAAAGTATCTCGAATGGGGTATGCGCGCGGAACGCGACGGCGTACAACCAGGACGCAAACTACGCGTCTACGAAGATCGTGCAACCATGCTCGGCCGCTTTCGATTGTTGCCCGCTCAACCAAACGTTTACTCGGGGGTTCTCTCCTACATGGCGGACCATGGAATCAAACAGGTCGAGGGTGGATGGACCTGGAAGTTCGATCCGGCATTATTCGACTACCTGGAGATGGGCGTCGATCAATGTGAGAAATTCGTCGCACTACCCTGCCGCTCCGCCGTAGTACTCGGAGAGAACAGCGCCGACGAAGGGGCTTTTTTCGGAGATCACATGACCGAGATCAGCCATGGCAAGGTGCCGATCTTCAAGATTCCCGGCGCATACCATCACTTCATGTTGGACGAACCGTTGGCCGTCGTCGTCGCGTTGAAGGCGACAGTGTTGGGTTGGTTGTAGCTATCGATCAGCCGCATTGATTTCCGCAACGATCCGCGCGTGGGTCTGACCGTCTAGCCGATACGCTCGTGCCGCCAGAATCATGATCACCATGATGCTGGCAGGCGCCAGCGTCATCAGGTTGTGAATCGCAGCGAGCGAAGTCTCCGTCTGGTCGACGTTTGCAACGTACCCGGACCAGGCGAGTACCCCCGCTACGCCGGCCCCACCAATGGTTTTGGCGAGTTTCTGGAAGAAGCTCGACATCGCGAAAATGGCGCCGTCGGCACGCACGCCCAAGCGCCACTGAGCATACTCCACCGTGTCCGGCAGCATGGCCCAGCCGAGTACCGCAATCGGAGTACCGCCCAATGCCAACAATCCACCCCACACAAAGATCATTTCAATGTTGTCATACGGCGTGAAGTACATTCCGAAAGCAGCAAATATCGTGACGATGGCGCCAATCATGATACCGCCAGACTTACCGTAGCGATCGGCAAGCCACGGTGTGAAAACCAGACCGACAAACATGATCGGCATGGTAATCGCAAACCACGTATCGATCAGATCCGGCCGTTGCAGGTTGTACTTGAAATAGTAGATAGCGACCGCTTGGCGAATGGTGAAAGACAACATGCCGCAGGTGAACAACACCATGACGATCAGCAGCGGCGGATTCAAAAACACCGACTTCATGCTATCCGATAGCGACAACTTCTGAGTCTTCGGCGGTTGGATACGCTCCCGGGTTTGCCAGACCGTCACCCACAACAACATCGTTGCGATCACCGCAAACAACCCCATAGACCATTGATAACCCTGAGCCTCGGTATCGAACTAACCAACCAGCGCCGGCATGCCGGCTGAGATCACATAGCCGCCACCGAAGGCGCAGGCCATACGAACGGTGGACAACACGGTGCGTTCGTGATGATCGGCCGTCAAAGAAGCGGTAAGCGCCGAGTAAGGAATCGATACGATCGTGTAGGCAATGCCAAACCCAATGTACGTGAGATACGCCCACCAAAGTTTGCCGTCGGCGTCGAGGTCGGGCGTCGTGAACGTCATCACGGACACTACCCCAAGCGGAATTGCACCGAATAGCATGTATGGCCGCAACCTACCCCAGCGACTGTTAGTCCGTTCCGCAATGATGCCCATCATCGGGTCCGTAACCGCGTCGACGAAGCGCGCCACCAGCATCACGCCTGCGGCTGCCGCCGCCGAGATACCAAACACGTCTGTGTAGAAATACAGCAGGTAGGTCATCGCCGAGATGAAGTAGAGATTGATGCCGAAATCGGCAATGCCGTAGCCAACGCGCTGCGTGTTAGAGAGCTTATCGGTGTGCATGCGCGCGGCTAGTGTGATGTCCCGGAGGTGAAGTTATTTCCGAGGCAGCACACTAGATGACACCCGAGGTTTTTAGCGCTTCTATCTGTTCGTCGTCGTAGCCGAACTGACGCAAGACCTCGACGGAATCCTGACCGGGGTCCGGGGCTGCGTTGTCGAAGGCGTCGGGTTGCGGATGCGCGCTCAGGTTGATCGGCGAACGAATGAGGCCTAAATCTCCAAGCTCGGCATGCGGTGCCGGCTTGACCATGCGTAGGTATTTGACTTGTTCGTCCTCGAAGGCTTGGCCGATGTCGTTGATCGGCCCGCAAGGTACGCCGGCCGCATTGAGTTTCAACACCAGCTCGGCGGTCGAAAACCGCTCGGTGATGGCATTGATGTCCCGACTCAGTTGCTTTCTTTGCTTGGCGCGTTCGCCGCGCTTCTGGTAGTCCGGCTTGTCGAATAGCGCATCCGCACCGAGCGCCTCACAAAACCGTTCCCAAAGTCGCTGGCTGGGCGCAGCAATGTTGACCAACCCATCCGCCGAGCGAAACGTCCCCATTGGGGTCGACGTGGGATGATCGTTGCCTTGCTGTTCCGGCACCTCGCCGTTCATCGTGTATCGGGCGCCTTGAAAGTCGAGCTTGCAAAGCATGGATTCCAACAGCGACGTGTGTACCCACTGTCCTTCGCCGGTACGCTCGCGGTGCAGTAACGCAAGCAGTATGCCTTGGCCCAGGAACATACCGGCAGAGGTGTCGCTAATCGCAATGCCGACACGCCAAGGTCCGCTGCCGGGCTCGCCGGTGATGGACATGAGCCCGCTCATGCCTTGAACGATCTGATCGACACCGGCCCGATCGCCATAAGGACCGTCTTGGCCAAAACCGGAAATGCTCGCGTAGACGATGGCCGGGTTCACGGCCTTCACAGATTCGTAGTCGACCTTCAACCGATGTTTCACTTCCGCTTTGAAATTCTCTACGACGACATCGGCACGTTCCGCCAGACGCATGAAGACTTCATGACCCTTGGGATCTTTGAGGTTGAGCGTCAGGCCTTGCTTGTTGCGGTGCAGATTCTGCTCGTCGGGCCCATGCCGCGCGCCTGTGACGGCTCGCCCCGCGCGAGACGGGTCTGGCGGCGCTTCTATCTTGATGACGCGAGCACCCCAGTCCGCC
>CBDTZM010000150.1:0-5513 GCA_965364915.1 uncultured Pseudomonadales bacterium
AATACCTCAATAGAGTGCAAGCAGACTATCCCGCCACATCCGCGGCAGGGCTTGCGACGACGTACGCGTCCGAGTTGCAGTAGGGATCTTCTACCTCCCGTAAGGCATGCAGCTACGCATCACCGAGATTTTTCTTTCACTGCAAGGTGAAACCACGACCGTTGGCTTGCCCACCGTGTTTGTGCGTTTGACCGGTTGTCCGTTGCGTTGTCAGTACTGTGACACGGCGTACGCGTTTAGCGGTGGTTCAATTGTGCCATTGGATCGGATCGTGGACGAGGTGCAGGGCTTCGGCGTCAACCATGTGACGGTGACGGGCGGTGAACCGTTGGCGCAGCCGGACGTATTCGAGTTGCTGCGGCGGTTGTGCGATTTGGGGCTCAACGTGTCGCTCGAGACCAGCGGCGCGCTGGACGTCCAGGGCGTCGATGCCCGCGTCGTGAAAGTATTGGATTTCAAGACACCCGGGTCCGGGGAGGTCTCGCGCAATCGCTGGCAAAATCTGGAACACTGTCATTCGTCCGATCAGGTGAAGTTCGTGATTTGTAGTCGCGCAGACTATGAGTGGGCGAAACTGCAATGCGACGCATACCGAATACGCACCCGTGTAGGTGAAGTTTTATTCTCGCCCAGCTACACGGAACTACCGGCACGCACACTGGCGGATTGGATCGTGGCGGACAAGCTGTCCGTGCGCATGCAGGTACAGTTGCACAAGATTTTGTGGGGAGACGAGCCAGGCCGATGAAAGCGGTCGTACTCGTATCGGGTGGATTGGATTCGGCGACGGTTTTAGCCATCGCTCGGCGCGACGGCTTCGAATGTTACGCGTTGTCGTTTCGTTACGGTCAGCGCCACGCTGTCGAGTTGGAAGCGGCCGGCCGTGTCGTACGTGACCTCGGTGCGGCGCAACATCAGATCATGCCGATCGATCTGTCGAGTTTGGGTGGATCCGCGTTGACCGACTTGAACGTTGCCGTGCCCGAGGAACCCACGGAGGGTATTCCGGTCACCTACGTTCCGGCGCGCAACACGGTATTCTTGTCGCTCGCACTGGCCTGGGCAGAAGTTTTGGGCGCGCAGGACATCTTCATCGGCGTCAACGCCGTCGACTATTCCGGCTATCCGGATTGCCGCCCCGAGTTCATCCGTGCGTTCGAGGCGACCGCCAATCTGGCCACCAAGGCGGGCGTCGAAGGCCGCAAGTTCACGATTCACACGCCGCTGATAGATTTGAGCAAAAGCGCCATCATCGAGCAGGGCATTGCCTTGGGCGTGGACTACGCGGTTACGGTGTCCTGCTACCAACCGTCGGGCTCAGGCCTTGCCTGCGGGCGATGTGACAGCTGCCGCATACGGCGCGACGGCTTCGAGGCCGCAGACGTCCCTGACCCAACTGCCTATTTCCGGCCGGCCACTTAGAGACGGCCGCTTAGAGATCGGTCGGCAGGGTAATGCCGAGCTCCTCGCGCTGTTGCCGCCACAGTTCGAGCATGTGCTCTCGCTGTTTCGGGGCCTCAGCGGACAGGTCGTGTACCTCTCCGGGATCCGCTACTACGTCGTAAAGTGCGAAATGGTCTTCGTGGAAGGTCCGTTCCAACGCGGTGAGTTTCCACCTGCCTTGCCGCAAGAATGCCTGGCCCCGGTGGAACAAGGTGGTGACGTAGTCGGCATCGTGAACGCTGTCGGACTGCCCCGCGAGCAACGCGCTCATGCTCTCACCGAGCATGGGTTCGACGGAACCATCGGTCGGATAGTCGGCGCCGGCCAGTTCGAGGAACGTTGGCGCTAGATCCATCACGGTCAGGTAGGCGCGCGACTTTGACGCCCTTCTTGCAACGGTGCTACCGGCAACGATCATCGGCGCGACGATCCCGCCCTCGCTGACGAAGCTCTTGCGCAGCCGAAACGGCGCCGAACCTGCCTCCGCCCACGGTGCACCGTACGAGAGCCAAGAAGACTCCGTGCCTAGCTGCTCGAAGCGACCGTTGTCATAGTGAGCACGCACGTAATCCATGAAGCGGAAGTTGGCATCGTTGTAGAAATCCTCTGCGGCCGCCCCGTTGTCTGACATGAAGACGATCAGCGTGTCGTCCTTGAGCCCGCGTTGCTCCAGGTGATCGATAAGCCGTCCGACGTGCACATCGAGGTTCTCGACCATGGCTGCGTACAGCTCCATCTTGCGAGATTCGTGGTTCTGCTCGTCGGGCGAGAGCGTGTCCCAGGGAGTGATGTCGTCATTGCGCGGCGGTAACTCCGAGTCGGCGGGAATGATGCCCGCTTGCCGCAACGACTCGAAGCGGTCCCTTCTCAGTTGGTCGTAGCCTTGATCGTATTGACCGACGTAGCGATCGAGATAGTCATCAGGAACCTGCAACGGCCAGTGCGGTGACGTGTACGCCGCAAAGGCAAAGAACGGTTTGTCGTCTTCGCGGTCGGCGTCGATGAACTCGATGAGCTTGTCGGTGTACAGTTCGGTGGAGTAAGCCCCCTCGGGCCAACCTACCTCGGCTTCGCTCTCCCGATACATCGAACCACCTTCGAAGAACCCGACGTCGTTGAAGTGGTTACCGGCTCCATCGAGCAAGTTGAAGGATCGCTCGAAGCCGACAGCCCAAGGGCTGTGCTCGAGCGTCGTGCCTAGATGCCACTTGCCAACTGTGTAGGTGTGGTAGCCCGCAGCACGGAGCAACCGAGGCAATGGGGCGATGCGATCCGAAAGGTGTCCTTCGTAGCCCGGTAGATTCGCGATTGGTCGGTTGTCGGTGCGGCCCTTCTGCTGGCCCATTCCAGCAACGTGATTGTTGTTGCCGCTGAGTAGCATCGCGCGCGTCGGCGCACAAAGAGGTGCCGTGTGAAACTGAGTGAACAGCACGCCTTGCTGTGCGATTGCATCGATGTTGGGTGTGCGGATGTCGCCGCCGTAGACGCCTAGGTCTCCGTACCCAAGATCGTCTGCCACGATGAGCAGTATGTTGGGCTGCGACGGCGAAGCGGCAGCCCAGGTCCCGTAAACGAGGATATACAACAAGCAGATTGTGCGCATAAATGTCTCCCCCACACAGAGTAGTGTGATTTTTGCTCGCATACAAAATATTGTGGTGTTGCTAACAACTCCTCAATTCATCCGGCGGACGCCAAGTTAGGCTGGGTTCGAGCACTGGCATGATAGGGGGGCATAGTGCGGTATGCGAAGTTGACAAGCTTGGCAGCGTTGTCGTGTGTGGTAGGTTTTTGGACGCCGCTGTCCTTTGCTCAGGAAGTGGCGCGTTGGGTCGATGCCGAGGGCGTTACGCATTTCGGAGATCCACAGTTTGCGAGTGCCACCGCCATAATGATCGAGATCGGGCCTACCAACGGCATGGACGTTCCCTCCGCAGTTCCACAGCTGAGCTATGGCCGCCCGCGTTTCTACCGGATTAACAAGGCGCCCAAGGTCAACAAGGGTGGCTTTCGAGGTCATAGGCGGCGGGGCCGAAAACGCTGACCTACCCGGAGATTCCGCCTATTTGGGCTGTTAAGCTAGCGCGGCTAATCGGGCGCTGACGCAAACGGGCTACGGGGGCGTAGATGAAACGGACGTTGACTTGCTGGCTGCTCGCTGTGTTGCAGCTTGGGTGTGGCGATACGCCGACCGCCGCGATACCCGTCGCGACGCGCATCGCGCAGCTCGAAAGCAACATCCTACCGGCCGCGGCGCAGCCGGATGCCATCGTCATTCCGCAAACGCTGACTGCCCGGATGGCACACTACGAGGTGCCTGGTGTCAGCATCGCCGTTTTTACCGGTGGGCAATTCAGTTGGGCGCGAGGCTACGGTTATGCTGACGTAGAAGCGGGACGCCCCGTCAGCCCCGAAACTCTTTTTCAAGCGGCGTCGATCAGTATGCCGGTCGCGGCACTCGGCGCGTTGCGGATGGTCGAGGGCGGCATCCTGGGTTTGGATGAAGACGTCAACTCGCGGTTGACCCGTTGGCAGGTACCTGACGGCCCGCTCACCGCGTCCAACAAAGTCACGCTGCGTCGACTGCTCAACCACACGGCGGGCACGACGGTGTGGGGGTTCCCGGGGTACGCCAAGACGCCTTTACCGACGACCGTCGATGTACTGAATGGCGTCGGCAACACCGATCCCGTTACGGTTTACATGGAACCTGGTGCAAGTTGGCAATATTCCGGTGGCGGCTACACGATCGTCGAATTGCTGATGAGCGATGTAGCCGGTCAACCCTTTGCGCCCCTGATGGATCAGCTAGTGCTGCAGCCAGCGGGCATGACGAACAGCCGCTATGAACATCCGTTGAGGTCTGGCTGGCATGCGCGTGCAGCAATCGCTTATGGAGAGGACGGTCAACGTATCGGCGACGGTTGGCATCACTATGCCGAGTTGGCTGCCGCCGGCCTTTGGACGACCCCGAGCGATCTGGTGAAATTTGCAATACGCGTGCAAGGCGCGTTTGCCGGCGCGCGCGACAGGCTGCTCAGCCGGGCGCTGGCGCAAGTCATGCTATCGCCCGGTCTGAATGACTGGGGCTTGGGTCTGGTCATTTCGAACGATCGGCTACGCTTCGGGCACGGGGGTTCGAATCAAGGGTATCGATGTCAGTTGTGGGCGTACTTCGATGGCGGCAACGGTATCGTCGTGATGACGAACTCCGACAACGGCGGCGCGTTGATCGGGGAAATCATGGCGAGTGCAGCAAAGATCTACGGCTGGCCGGGCATGTAGCCCCGTCCGGCCGACTACGTGAGTGGTGGGTCGTGTGAGGCTCGAACTCACGACCATCGGGTTAAAAGCCCGGTGCTCTACCAACTGAGCTAACGACCCTCGTGCTCGGCAGGGCGCGCATTGTATGCATCGTGGTATCGTGAAACAACCCTGGACTAGAGGTCGAAAAACGCACCGTACCGTCGCCGTCGTCGTTGGGCTACTGGCATTGAGCGGTATCGCAGCGGCGCCGACGCACTATGTCGGCACGCCATACAACACCCGTCGGTTAGGCCAGGGTTTGCGGGGGCGGATTCCTAGCTAACATTTGCGAAACAAGTACTACGCCGCAGCGCTTGTGAGTGGTGTAGAATCGACACGTTATGCCAGCAAGAGGTTTAGTCCAATGGCTGTCTACAAACACCAACAGCAGGGCTACAAGGCCTATCGCGTATCCCGCAGTGTAGATGGTGAGCAGATTCAGAAGTACTTCCCACGCACGCGCGACGGATTCAAGAAAGCCAAAACGTACGACGAGAAGCTAGCTAAGCAACAGGCCAGAGCCGCCAAGAAGTTTACCGGGGGAGCCCGGCGCTGGTCTCCCAAGTAGCTTCGCTTGTGGGAGTGGGTCTCCCAAGTAGCTGCGCTTGTGGGAGTAGGTTTCCCAAGTAGCTGCGCTTGTGGGAGTGGGTCTCCCACGTAGGGTTACGCGTTTGCCAACTCGATGAGTAGGCGTTTCGTCGTGTCATCCGCGGGATAGAACGTCTCTACCGATAGTTCTTCGATCGTCACGTGCTGTGCGGCGC
>CBDTZM010000151.1:0-5503 GCA_965364915.1 uncultured Pseudomonadales bacterium
TCGACAACGATCCGAGTACGGGCGCAGAGACGGTGCTCCGCGAGCAGCATCCAGGCGCTAGCGAAAGTCGAGTCGGTCGCCACCGCGCGTCCTAACACAGGCTACGGCATGACCGAAACCTGCGGCGTCATTACCGCGTTGAGTGCAGACTTTTTCGTCGATAAACCGGATAGCTGTGGCCCCGCGTTACCTGTTTACGAAGTCAAATGCGTCGATGCCGACAATAATACGGTCCCACAAGGTGAAGTCGGCGAACTCATGGTCAAGGGCGCGCAGGTCATTCGCGGCTATCTAAATCGCGAGGAGGCAACCGCAGAGACAATCACCGACGGCTGGCTGAGAACTGGAGATGTCGCACGCATCGACGAACACGACTTCATTTACATCGTCGACCGCGTCAAGGACATGGTGCTTCGAGGCGGCGAGAACGTTTATTGCGCCGAGGTAGAGAACGCCATATTCGATCACCCTGCCGTCGCCGAAACGATAGTGTTCGGCGTGCCCGACCAACGCCTTGGAGAAGAAGTCGGGGCCGCCGTTTATCTTGCGACTGACGCGAGCGCGGACGATATTCGCGCTCATTGCAGCACGCAAATCGCCAAACACAAGATCCCGCGCTATATCTGGTTCGTATCCGAACCGCTGCCGAAGAATGCGAATGGCAAGTTCATGAAGCGCGCACTCAAGGAATCGTTAGACGTAGCAGACGCCGTGTGACACCATGGCCGTTTACGGCTTCAGTTTTGTAATATTGTTATTATATTTCAATACGTTATATAACCTTATTAATCCTTTTTATATCCACACTATTCCAGCATTTTTGCACTCGTAGCTGCGACTCCGGAGCGATACTGACCCTGCCCACCGTTGTATAGGAGATGGGTATGTTGGGTCATTTCAAACACCTCGCAATAGCCTGTGTGCTCGGCGCCGGCACTGTCGCGCACGCCGACGAACCGATTCAATCCGATGCGTTGGCATTCGGCGATGGCTACCCTTTGAGCGTCGAGAAATATCAACTCGACCACGCCACGCAAATGACCGGTTGGCAGATCGCAGACAGCTGGTATTTCGGGAAACAGAAAGGCGCAGATTCCGGACTCACGCTGGTATGGCAAGGCGACAGCAAGCAGGTCAGCGTTTCGAAAGACGGCCTTAGGTATACCCGGCGGTTCTAGCGGTACCCTTGCTATAGCTCTCTCAGGATACGAAAGCCTCTGGTGTCGGCCGGCCGGTCGTAGCTCTCTCGATAGGTTAATCGCAGGTCACCCGCGGCGGAGTTCCACGCGCTGCCACGGGCGATGCGGCTGCTACAACCACCGACACCACAATCGCTCACCCATTCCTTGACGTTGCCTAACATGTCGTGTAGCCCAAGCTCGTTGGCTCGGTAACTACCGACGGGGGCGCTTCGAACATACCCATCATCGCAATCCGATACCTCCCATTGTCGGAATACCTTTTGCAAAGAACGGTCGGCGGTGTTGCCGAGTTCACACGCCCCGCCCACGGCAGCGCCGCGTTGCGCCACGTAGGCCCATTCGCGCTCCGTCGGCAGACGGTAGATGTTGCCTGTCTGTCGGGTTAGCCACTCCGTATACGCTACCGCTTCGCGCCAACTGACATTGGCGACCGGATGATTGTCCGTGGCCATACCTTTGACGTCTGGCAGGTCGACACCCATCGAGCCCGCAAAGCGCCGAAAATCTCCCAGCGTAATCTCTGTGACACCCATAGCGAACGGCTGGTCGAACTCGACCGTGTGCTGCGCCAAGGCCGTCATGCCATCGCCATCGGGTTCACCTATCTGTGCGCCGCCCGTGGGCACGATGATGACCCAGGGTCCTTTGCCACCCGCGTCGAGATCGTCCTGGAGTGTCTGGCCCGGCGCGACATCGAAACGCTCGAGTCGCACGTTCACTCTGCTCCCGCCCGTATCAAGGTTGACCGGCCTCAAGACCGTTCGATAACCGGCTTTCTTGGCACGCACCTCGACGCGCCCGGTCGGTATGCGCATGTCGCGTTCGTAGTCGACGATATTCGCGGTGTCGGCGATGCGCACCGTTACCTTTGCATCGGCCGGCGTGACGTTCACCGTCAGCGTACCTCGATTGCGTTCCAGCGTGACATCGATGACGTTGACGCCTTTGCGAAGCCGATGAGTTTGACTACTGGTCGCATAGCCGCCGGCAGCCACCTCAATTTGGTAGTCGCCTACCGGTACCCGAACCGCTGGAGTGTACTCGACCGGAACCTGGATAAAACGCACTCTAGCGTTTGCCGGATCGGGTCGTACCGTTACCTCGCTCATGTCCACCCGGTTCAGCTCGGCGACGACTTCTCGGCGTTGATTCGGCAACAACGCGATGGTCTCAATCTTCGTTGCGCGACCGAATATTTCGAACATGACTTCGTGTTCACCGGCAACGATCTGCTCTAGCGTTGTCGGCGTGACGTCGGCGAGACGTTCGCCATCGACGGTAATCGCCGCGCCCTCTGGATTGGTGGCCAACATCAACGTCCCGAATGCGGGTACCAATCGAATTTCCAGGCGCTGGTCGCTGCCGCGCTCGATCTGCACCTCGCTGACATGCGGCGGGTGGAAGCGGTGCCGCACCAGCAGCGTGTAGGTTCCCGCGAGTAGCTCGGGCAACGTGACCGGGGTCGTTCCTTTCGGTACGCCGTCCAGCAGCACCTCGGCGCCATCGGCGTTGCTCTGAACTTCCAGGCTGCCGGCCCCAAGGACGACGGGCTTGACGAGGCCGACGTCCAATGTAAACCAATCAATCGCGACCCATGCGAGAACGAGAGTGGCTGCGATGATCAGTCGTTGGCGGGTCTTGTCGGTCACTACTGGCTTACTCTACTAGCGCGTTCCAAGCTTCACACAGATGGTAGCCATCGAGCAAAACGAGACGCAGGTTGCACTCTACGCCACTATCCCTAGCATGGCGCCGCACCTCGTAGATAAGATGACGTTTCGGCCGGCAGGGAAGCTCGCCCCGACATGAACCGCTCGATGACAGCTTGGCAGACGATTGACTGGGTCATCGTGCTCGGGTTCTTCTTGCTTGCGCTCAAATTTCAACTTTCGCTTCTCTACGTCGCTGAATTTACGATCATCCCCAGCTCCGATTCCGGTACGGTGGCTTCATTTATCGCCGGTTGGCTCAACGAAGATGGCTTCAATGGTGATATGGCGCTTGGTGACAAGCGCAAGTTTGCCTCCTACATAACGTTGGTGCTCCCGGCGGTCGCGATAATCGATTGGTTCGTCGACGACCTAGGCCGGGCGTTCCTCCTTCTCCTGCTGCCTATCGTGTTCGCCCAAGCGTGCGGGTTTTATCTCGTCGGCCGACGGGTCCTGGACGGTCGGGTTGCTGCAACGCTTTTCGCCTTGGCAACCCTCGTCCCTGTCTGGACGATGCAAGGGGATCTTTGGGGCATCCACCATACGCCACTCATTCGCATGGCTTTTGGCGCATTGTTTCCGTTCATGTTGCTCGTCGCCTTCGGCGTACGCAACAACGCCTCGAAGCTCTATGGCTTGGCGGTTTTCTGCGCCGTCGCACTTTATGTGCACGGTGTTAGCGGGGCCCTCGGTAACGTGCGCGCTGTTTCTCGGCACACTCGCGTTCGTACACGACAGAGCGCAGTTTTTTGCTTGGGGCCGCAAGTGCCTGGTCGCCGCATTGATATTCATTGGCCTGGTAACCCCCTTTGCGGTGGTCTACCTGTCGAGCTTTCCTAGCCTGGAGCGGGTACCGCAACCGGGCATCGAGGAGATTCTCGCATCATACGGACCTTATACTGACGTCGGCTTGGCGTTGCAGTCGATGTTGAACCCAGAATGCTGCAACGCGGTTAGCGGGCATGGCTGGCACTGGGTCGCATGGATCGGTGGATTGATCGGTCTCTTGGTTGGGTTTGCGACCCATAAGGAAAACCGCTCACTCTACGGATTCTGCTTGTTGTTCATCGTCGGCATACTGATCATGAGCATTGGCGTAACGATCATCGATCAGTGGATCAGCAACCAATTCGACAAGGCCCCTACTCAAGTCGACCTCATTCGCAACGTGCGCTACCTTGTGCCGGTCCTCATGCTGGGCTACGGCGTGCTATTCCAACGCATCATCGCAGCGATCAGAGCGGCGACGGCCGCGGACGCGCGGTATCGATTACTCATCCCGGGCTTGAACCTGGCTTTCCTCGTCCACATCTACACCTTCGCCGTCCCCCAGTTCAACGCCACCGCACCGGGGTATCTTTCCGCCTCATTCAGTGCGGGCAAACTCATGGCCGCCCGCCATACGCCTGCCGGGGTAGAAGGCCTTTTGCGCTATTTGCAGGCAGCAGAACCCAATACCTCGGTCTTCAGCGTTGCCGACGACGTGATGGCGCTTGCTATCCGCTACCAGAGCCTGCAGCCGGTCACCTACGTCTACAAAGACCGCAACGTACTACTGTATTCCAATCACGAGGACACGGGCCGGTTTCTAGCCATTCGCGACCAATACGATGCATTTCTGGACGCCGACAACGAACAACATGCCGCCCGCGCGCTTTGTCGGGCACTGCGACTAGCACCATCGCACCTTTTGGTTGTCGATCACCGCATTGTGAATACGCAGCAGTTCGCGGCCGCAAAAAGTACCGGCAACCTACTCGAGACGTTCGATGAGGTTAGTGTGATCGAGATTCAACCCAGCCTCTGTCGCCAGGCATCGTAGCGATGTGCGGTATCGCTGGCATCGTGAGCGCGCAGACTTCGACAAACGACCGGGTCATCGTCAAACGCATGACCGACGCGCTGCGTCATCGCGGGCCCGACGCGTTAGACGTGGTGCAGACAGACAGCGGCATCTTCGGTCACACACGGTTGGCGATCATCGATCTCGACGCCGGCGCCAACCAACCCATGTTCGACGAAAGGCGCCGTTACGTCATCGTCTACAACGGCGAACTGTACAATTATCGCGAGCTAAAAAAACAACTGACAGACTGGCGGTTTCGTACGCAGAGCGATACCGAGGTGGTCCTCGCTGCGTTCGCGCTCTGGGGTGAAAGCTGCGTCGAACGGTTCAACGGCATGTTCGCATTTGCCATCTGGGACAGCTCCCAGCGCCGTTTGTTCGTCGCTAGGGATCGTCTCGGCAAAAAACCCTTGTACTGGGCCAGAACATCAAAAGATGCGTTTGTGTTCGCCTCAGAGCCGCGCGCGCTGAGTCTGCATCCGGACGTGGGGAAACACCTCGAAACCAATGCCTTGACGATGTTTCTGCGGCTCAACTACACGGTCGGCGAGCATACGCTCTATAGAGGCGTGCATCGGTTCCCAGCCGCGCACTACGGTTGGGTAACCGAGAGCGGACAATTAAACGTACACAGCTACTGGGACCTCGCCAGCTGTTTTAACAACAAACGCAACAACGTCGCACCGCTCGAAGCAATCGAAGAGCTACAGCATCTGCTTGCCGATGCGGTCGATGCACGCCTCGAG
>CBDTZM010000152.1:0-5501 GCA_965364915.1 uncultured Pseudomonadales bacterium
CCGCAAAACCGCGTAACCGAATCGCACATCCTCAACGAGCTGGCCAAGACCTTCCACATAGACGATTGGTTGGTCAGTGCCGTCAAAGCCTACGTGGGCCACTCGATGGCTCCTGCAGGCGGCGATCAGCTTGTCTCGGTGATGGGCGCATGGCACGACGGCTGGGTACCGGGGATCACCACCATCGACCACATCGCCGAGGACGTCCACGACAGCAACCTGACGCTGCCGATGAATCACGTGGAAATCGACCCCGCGGCCATGCCCGGTGCGCTCATCAACTCGAAAGGCTTCGGCGGCAACAACGCGACCGGGTTGTTTCTATCGCCGCAGCACACCGAGCAGATGTTGACCAAACGCTGGGGCAAACGGGCGATGACCGCACACAAGAAACGCAACGAGGCCGTGCAAGAGGCGCGCGCGCAGTACGATCAATCCATGTTGCAAGAGACCCTGTCGCCCATATACCGATTCGGCGAAGGGGTGCTCTTTGGCGAAGACCTGACCCTGTCCGAATCCGCAATCTCCATACCTGGATTTACCATGCCGGTCAGCCTGGATCTCGAAAACCCCTATTCCGACATGGTCTGACAAGGTCTGAGTTAGTTCCAGACCGTCGGGTCAGCGTCCAAACCTTCGATCTTCTTACGCGTTGCCGATTCAACCCGTGGATTCCGAGCGATCCGCTCGGCATCCGCGTACGCGGCTTTCGCCAAGTCCGGTGCGCCCAGCCGCTCCCAAGCTTCGCCGCGTTCGAAATAGAGCTGCACCTCGTTTGGCGCAATCACGATCTGATAGTCGAGCAAGTTGAGGGTCTCGTCCCAGCGCGCCTCGCCCACCCATTGCACTTTGAGGTTGTTCATCATGCGCATGGCAATCATGCGACTCGTTGCGGTTGCGAACAGATCGCCGTCAGGTCGTCGAGCCGACATGCCTTCGATGCATTGTGCTTCCGTCACCGTTTGGAACGCGAACGGATCGACCAATACATTATCGATTCGCGCGAGAAAATGTCCGGGAAAGTTGATGCCGCTGGCATCGTGCCCACAACGTCTCGCCACATGTACCAGCAGCACCCCTAAGCTGATCGGAATACCGGTGCGCGTCCTCAAGACCACATCCAGGCAACTGTTGGCAGACGCATCATAATCGCTGCTATTACCTGTGAAGCCTTGTTCGCGTAGATACGACCAAGGCTCGACGTTGTCCGGACAAGCATCTGCCAACAGCTCTATGTCGGCCCGCACGCTGTCCACGTCGACCGTTGTATCCAAAACCTTGTTGACCAGCAGCGCGGCCGCTAGCTCATCACTTGCGGGGTTGGCAACAAATTGCTGAAAGTGTTGAAGAAGCGGTGCGCGCACAGTGCAACTTTACAGCGGATGCGGCTAATGTTCACGGGTCTTGACGAAATCGACATCCGGCCAGCGTTCCTGGGCCAACTGCAGGTTGGCTCGAGTCGGTGCCAGATACGCAAGATAGCCGCCACCATCGAGCGCCAGGTTGTCGGCGTTCTTCCTGCGAAATTCATCGAGGATTTTGGCATCTTGGCTAGCCACCCATCTAACCGCATGCACATTACAGCTGTCATAGACACAATCTGCGCGATACTCGTGCTGTAGACGGTGGGCAACCAGATCGAATTGCAGCGTACCGACGGCACCCACGATGAGGTCGTTGTTATTCAACGGTTTGAAAAGTTGGGTCGCGCCCTCTTCCGCCAGCTGATCGAGCCCTTTCTCGAGCTGTTTGCCCTTCAATGGGTCTTTGACCCGCACACGTCGAAATAACTCCGGTGCAAAGTTGGGGATACCCAAAAATTTCAGATCTTCGCCCTGCGTAAACGCATCGCCAATTTGAATCGTGCCATGGTTGTGCAAGCCAATGATGTCACCCGGAAACGCCTCGTCGGCCTGAATTCGATCGCCCGCCATAAACGTCACCGCATCGCTGATCTTGACGTCCTTACCCAACCGCACATGGCGCATGCGCATACCGTGTTCATACCTTCCGGAACAGACCCTCAAAAAAGCGATGCGATCGCGGTGTTTGGGATCCATATTCGCTTGGATCTTGAATACGAATCCGGAAAACTTGTCTTCCTCGGGGGACACCGTCCGTCCATCTGCCTCGCGCAACTGCGGCGGCGGCGCGTACTCGACTAACCCGTCGAGCATGTGCCGAACACCGAAATTGCCGAGCGCGGTGCCAAAGTAGACGGGTGTCAAGGTGGCGTTACGAAAATCGTCGAGATCAAAGGTATGGCTTGCACCCCTGACCAGTTCAATCTCATCAGCGAAGCCGTTGTAGTCATCGCCCAACAGTGTACGCGCTGCATCGCTATCCAATCCCTTGATCAAGGGGTAGTCGTGCACATGGTGGCCTTGGCCTTGCTGGTACACCGTAATGAGATCCTGGTAGAGGTCGTAGATGCCTTTGAAGTGGCGACCCATGCCGAGCGGCCACGTCATCGGTGCGCATTGAATCTGCAAGATGTCCTCGACCTCGTCCATGACGTCCACCTGGTCTCGAACGTCTCGATCAAGCTTGTTGATGAACGTGACGATCGGCGTGTCGCGTAACCGGCACACCTCCATCAGTTTGATGGTGCGGGGCTCCACACCGCGTGCGCCGTCGATCACCATCAACGCAGAGTCGACAGCCGTCAGCGTGCGATAGGTATCTTCCGAGAAGTCTTCATGACCGGGCGTGTCCAAGAGATTGATGACGGAGTCGTCGTAAGGAAACTGCATCACCGAGGTCGTCACAGAGATACCGCGTTCCTGCTCCATTGCCATCCAATCCGACGTGGCATGCCGATCCGACTTGCGCGCCTTGACGGTACCGGCGAGCTTGATCGCATTGCCGAACAACAAAAGCTTTTCGGTCATTGTGGTCTTCCCCGCATCGGGGTGCGAGATGATGGCGAAGGTGCGACGACTGGCTGATGCGGCTGACATAGTTTCGTGCAGGCGAAAAGCGCCGCATTCTAGAGGTTAGTGCTCCAACAAACCAATGTTGATCCTATGCCAGTGCTCTGGAGCACTAGTAGTCGAGCTGCAAAGCCAGAACTCGAGCGTCTTCGTTGCCGGTATGGGCCGGGTAGTAGTTCTTGCGCATGCCGATCTCGCGAAATCCGAGCGTCTCGTACAAGCGCCGGGCGACAAAGTTGGTCGGTCGAACCTCCAGGAACACCGTATCGACACCGCATTGTTCGGCCCGAGTCAACATGAAATTCACCAACTCGCGGCCAAACCCAAGGCCCTGTTGGTCGCGCCGAATGCAGACGTTCAATAGGTGCGCTTGGTTGGCACCGACCGAAAGCACGCTGTGACCGACAACCGAATCTGCCAAACAAACCACCCAGCATTCGTGCGCGGCGCGTAAGCATTCGGAAAACACACCACGCGTCCACGGAAACTCATAGGCACGCATCTCGTTCTCGAGGACAGCGCCCAAGTCATCGACCGACATTGGCCGAAAACTGACTACGTCCTGTTGGTTTGAAGCTGTCGCCATAGGCTGAGTTTGTCTTCGGGTAAGGTGAGTTTCGACAGGTCGGGAATGACGATGGGTTCGATGGGGCTACTTTGCAACCGTCGCATCACAGATTCCGTGACAAGCAACACAGCACAATCGAAGTCTGTCACAAGTTTTTCGACGAAGGCTGCTAAAACGCCCTGGGGATCTCCAGAGGCGCCAGCCTGCGGCCACTCGAACACCAGCTGTTGCGGCTTCGCCTGCCAGGACCGGATCGCCGACCTCAGGATGTCATTGGCGAGCACGACGTCTTCACGACGGCTGAGCACATCCGACAGTAACAATGCACCGGGCACGCCCAATCCGACAAGTTGAAAAGGTTCTACGGATTGCGACACCGCAATGGGGGGCCGACGTTCGAACCAGACGCTAATGCCTAAGTCGTTAAGAAGCTCGGTGCGTTGAAAATCCAATGGCGCTGATCTAGCTGAGGCGGTTCTGGTAGCATTCCACACCTGCCAATGGGAAACCACCTGAAGATGAAGTACCTGACCGACGATGTCCGTATCACGGGCATGCAGGAGGTGATCGCGCCTCAGGACCTGATCGATGAGATTCCACTTTCCGCTGAGGACTCCGAGCTGGTGTTCAGCACCCGCAAACAGATCAGCGATATCGTTCATCATACGGACCACCGGCTACTGGTGGTGGTTGGCCCCTGCTCTATTCATGACCCCAAAGCGGCGTTGGAATACGCCGAAAAGCTGGCCGCACTCGCCGATGAACACCGGGAATCGTTGCATATCATCATGCGCGTGTACTTCGAGAAACCGCGCACGACGGTCGGCTGGAAGGGCTTGATCAACGACCCCAACCTGAACAATTCGTTCGAGATCAACAATGGGCTGCGTATCGCGCGTACGCTGCTGCGCGACATCGTCAACCTCGGCATCGGCAGCGGCACCGAATACCTCGATCCCATTTCGCCGCAGTACGTGGGCGACCTCGTCAGCTGGGGTGCAATAGGTGCGCGCACCACGGAGAGCCAGATTCACCGACAGTTGGCGTCGGGACTTTCGTGCCCGATCGGTTTCAAGAACAGCACCGACGGTTCCATACAGGTTGCCGTCGACGCGATTGGCTCTGCCGAACACCCTCACATTTTCTTGTCAGTCACCAAGCAGGGTCACTCGGCGATCTTCCAAACGGCCGGCAACGAAGATTGTCATGTCATATTGCGCGGGGGCGGCGGCAAACCCAACTTCGACAATCCTTCAGTGCATTATGCGAGCCGCATGCTCGAGCAGGCCGGTGTCTGTCCGCGCGTGATGATCGACATGAGCCATGCCAACAGCCAGAAAGACCATCGTCGTCAGATCGCGGTGTGCAAGGACATCTGCGGACAGCTACAAGACCTAGAGACCCGTATCATGGGTGTGATGATCGAGAGCAATCTCGTCGAAGGCAGCCAAAAAATCACCACGCTCGATCAAATGACCTATGGTCAAAGTGTGACCGATGCGTGTATCGGCTGGGAAGACTCAGTGCAGTGCATCGGTTCGCTCGCTGCGGCGAGCGCCGCACGCATGGCCTCGCTTTAGTGTCCTGACTTGGCGTAGAGTGCCGACGTGCGCGCCGCCAAAATGAAGTCGTTCATGTGTAGTCCGCGTATCGCGTGCGTCCACCAACTGACCTCGACACGTCCCCATTCGAGTACGAGACGCGGATGATGGTTCTCCGCTTCGGCAATGTCGGCGACCCGCTGAACGAATGCTAGGCCGGTGACAAAGTCGTCGAAACGGAAATGAGCGACAAGTTGGTCGACGCCTGCGACAGGTTCGCATGCCCACTCGCACAGCTCAGTCAGCAATTCTGCCCGTTTACTCTGGGCGACGACGGGAGAGTCCGCCCGGCACGCCTCACATCTTTGTTCTGCCAATGCACTCACGCTTTCGCCCCCAATCGATTTGCCTGAACCGACCGGCTCGCTAACCAGCGGTCCAAGAACAGCACGCTCAGCC
>CBDTZM010000153.1:0-5501 GCA_965364915.1 uncultured Pseudomonadales bacterium
CCGCATTGCCCATGCCGAGGTAGACCTGGTTGAGTTCCGCATCGTAAACGATGGAATTCCAGACGTTGCCGCCACCACCGATCTTCCACCACTCGCCGCCTTTCCACGTTGCGGCGGCCATCTCCATTTCGGGGTGTTCAAACGGCAACGACGGATCGCCTGGCACCGACCAGAAACGCCAGACTTGCTCGCCACTCTGCGCGTCGTACGCGGTCGTGTAACCGCGTGTGCCCCACTCTGAACCGCCATTGCCGACGTAAATCTTGCCGCCGCCGACGCGCGGCGCACCGCTGATGAAATAGGAAATATCGCGATCGGCAAACGTGTCGACACGCCACACCTCTTCACCTGTCGCCGCATCCACCGAAACCAACCAGCCATCGACCGTGGCAACGATAACGCGCCCTTGATAGACCGCGATGCCGCGACTAATCGGCGTCCAGATGCGCGAATGGCGTTTGCGATCGACCTTGGGATCGAACATCCAGCGCTGTTCGCCGGTCACCGCATCGACCGCATAGATCGTGTTCCACTCGCTCGGAAAGATGAGCAACCCGTCAACCATGAGCGGCGTGGCTTCCTGTGCCAGGAACGTGTTGAGATCCTTGGACCAGGCAAGACCCAACTCGCCCACGTTGTCTCGGTTGATCTGGGTAAGCGGCGAAAAACGCCGTTCGTTGAAGTCCATGCCGTGCGCCATCCAGCTACCAGGCTCATCGGCGACGGCGTTCAAGATTCGCTGATCGTCCACCATGCCGACGGTCGGCAGCGCAGCGGCTTCTTCTGTCATGGTCGCGGCTTCTTCCGTCGGCGCCGCAGCTTCTTCCGTCATGGTCGGCGACCTGAGAATCACCCAGCCGATCACCACGACGGCGAGTATTGCCAGTACGGTTCCAAATACTTTCATCTTACGATTCCTCTATTTAGAGTTTCTTGTTCGCATTCTTGTTCGGCTTGCCGATCCCCGCTATTGAAGCCAAGTCAGTCGCGCCGCTTCCTGATTGCCCAACGCCACTTCGCGGTCTTCGTGCGCGCGCTGGCGCACATACTCGTGAATACGGTCGACGTCCTCGACGGCGAGGCTATCGTCGAACGACGCCATCCCTTGCGCGGCAAACAAACCTTCCAACACGATCTGGTTGAAGGAGGCGTGCGACCCTTCGCTCATAAGCCTGAGGTCAGCAATGACCCCACCGGAACGGGCCACCAGCCCGTGGCACACGCTGCAATACGCGCCGAACAAACGTTCTCCCCGCGCGATTTCCTCGTCACTCACATCGGCGAGCGTCTGCTCCGGAATGACCCGATCGATCGCATCGGGAATCGGCAACTCGGCTTCCCCGCCAAGCTTGAACACCAACATCTTGCCGAAATTGCCGTAGGTGAGTGACGCCGGGGTCGCGACCGGCGGCAACGGTTCCCCAGCAAACAGATCGCCGCCACCGTTACCGGTGAGGATCGAAACGTACTGAACGCCATCAATCTCGTAGGTTATGGGCGGCGCCAGCATCGATGTGTAGGTGTTGAACTGCCACAGCGCCTCGCCATCGTCTTTGTCGTACGCACTCAAGTACCCAAGCGCATCACCATGAAACACCAATCCCCCCGCGGTACCGAGCACGCCGCCGTTCCAATAGTGGGGAATCTCGACGACCCATTTGTCGTCGCCGGTCAATGGATCGAACGCTTTGAGATAACCCTTAGGCGTCGGCTGCGACGCGATGTTGTTGACTACCAGCTGAGCCAAGCCACCGAGCTCTATTCCCAGATTCATAGCCCCGGGGTTGCGCTTGTAAACACCCGTTTGCTTCCACTCGTCGGACATACCGTAGATGAGTGGGTTGTCCTGCGCGGGGAGGTAGACGACGCCTGCCTCGACATCGACCGACATCGCTTGCCAGTTGTGCGCACCGAGGGGGCCGGGCAGTACCCACTTTTCATCTTCGCTGAAGTCGAGATCCGGATTTTCCACCGGCCGGCCGGTCTCGAGGTCGATGTGACTCGCCCAGGTGACCGTGGCAAACGGGTTGGCTCGCAGCAACTCGCCGTCCTCTCGATCGATGACGTAGAAGAACCCGTTCTTCGGTGCTTGCAACAACACCTTGCGCATGACGCCGTCCACTTCCATGTCGGCCAACGCCATGTCCTGCACCGCGGTGTAGTCCCAGTTATCGCCAGGCGTCGTTTGGTAGTACCAGTTCATCGAACCCGTGTCGGCATCGAGCGCGACGATCGAGGACAAGAATAGATTGTCGCCGCCGCCCGGCGAGCGAATCACGCGGGTCCAGGGTGAGCCGTTACCGACGCCAAGGTAGACCTGATCGAAATCGGGATCGTAGACGATAGAGTTCCACACCGTGCCGCCTCCGCCGATCTCCCACCATTCACCACCCTTCCACGTGTCGGCGGCGATCTCCATCTCGGGGTGTTCAAAAGGTAGGGACGGATCGCCGGGTACGGTGTAGAAGCGCCACACCTGATCGCCGGTATCCGCATCGTAGGCGGTCACATAACCGCGCACACCGAACTCGGCCCCGCCGTTACCGATAAAAATCTTGCCCTTGGCGGCCCGGGGAGCCCCGGTGATCGTATAAAAACGGTCGGGATCGATGATCGTGTTGACCTGCCAGACCTCCTCACCGCTAGCCGCATCCAACGCGATGAGCCGGCCGTCGAGACTGCCGAAGTAGACCCGGCCGTTGTAGACAGCGACACCCCGGTTCACCACGTCGCAGCACGCCCGCCGTCCATACTCGCCCGGCACTTTCGGGTCGTAGGACCAAACTTCCTCCCCGGTTGCCGCATTGATCGCGAATACCCGGCTCCATGCGCTCGTAAAGAACATGATGCCGTCGACGACGATCGGCGTGGCCTCTTGGGCGCGATTGGTGCCCATATCCCGGTACCAGGCGAGGCTCAAGCTGCCAACGGTGTCACGGTTGATCTGGGTCAGCGGTGAGAAGCGTTGCTCTTCGTAGGTGCGCCCGTATGCGAGCCAATTGCCGGGTTCGCTGTCTGCATTGTTGATGCGCGCATCGTCGATGAGCCCCACGCTTGCCGCCGCGGCTTCGACGACGGGCGCCGGTGCTTCTTGCTTCTCAGGTGCATCCTCGGCGACCAGAGTGTAAATCAGCGCCGCGACTGCAACCGCCACGACGAGCCAAATGAATGCACGCATGTTCGAATCCCCCTTCGTTGCGGCAGATGATAGCGCGGCGGCGCGGGATGGGAAGCGCCATTTTTCGCCGGCAAGCGCCGGTCTTCTGCGCGGAGGCCGAGATCGCGAGTACGCTACAATCAGCGCTTGCGAGTGATTTGGAGCGGTGTGGTGAACCCAACGCAGACAATGGCAGGCGGCTGTGGAAGCTAGCGTGTCAGAACCGATAAATCTCGACGCCAAGCTGCAACGCTTCTCCGATTATTGGGCCCCGAAGGTCATCGCCGAGCTGAACGATTATCAGTTGAAGCTCGTCAAAATCGCCGGCGAATTCGTCTGGCACCAACACGATGACACCGACGAGTTGTTCGTCTGTCTAAGCGGCGAAATGTCGATAGAAATGCCCGACCGCCGAGTTTCCCTCAAAGCCGGTGAGTTGTTCGTCGTGCCCAAGGGCGTGCGCCACAAACCGCGAGCGAACGAGGAATGCGCCGTGCTGCTGATAGAGCCGAGAGGGGTCAGCAACACCGGTGACGCATCGAGCGACCGCACTGCCCCCAACGACCAGTGGATATAGACCATGCGCGTGTGGGTCGACGCCGATGCCTGCCCAGGGCCAATCAAAGACATCATCTTTCGAGCCGCCAATCGGCTGAAGATCGAAACAACGTTGGTCGCCAACCACTTCCTCCGCGCACCTAAATCGGCTCACATACGCGTGGTACAAGTCGGGCAGGGGTTCGACATAGCGGACAACTTCATCGCCAAGAACCTCAACGCCGGCGACCTTGTCATTACCCAGGACATTCCCCTGGCGGCCGAGATCATTGCCGCAGGAGGCGCAGCATTGAATCCCAGAGGCACCCTCTATTCGGAAAACAATATCAAGGACCATCTCGCGCGCCGCGACATGAAGGACGAACTGCGCGCCACCGGTATCCACACTGGCGGACCCCCGGCCCTCGACAAGACCCATATACAGACCTTCGCCAATTCGTTGGATGCGTTCCTAACCCGCGCTATCCGAACACATACGTAGTTTCCCGCATAACGTCACCACCCCAATCGAGCTATAAATTCTGCATCTCCTACGTAGTTGAGCGATGTCATGGTCGAAACCGCACTCACCCTGGGCCTCATCATGGGCATCACTGCCGTCGGGGGTATCACGCTGACGCTTGTGTTGATCGCACTGGGTCGCGTCAAGGTCTAAACCTACTTCGAACCAGACGGTGGCCTAGCGTTCGGGCTCGCCGTAACATGGCGGCTCGCGTATCTCGGGAGTCCCTCAATGAAGTCCGTGTCGGGTTGTACCGCGGTAACGTTCGCCATGATCGTGCTAACGGGCTGCGGCGGCGAACAAACGGACGCCCCCCAGCCTGAAATTTCGCACACTGCCGTTGCCCCAACAGATCATCCGATTCAATACAGTGAACCGCGCGAGCCCTGTCTGGATTACGCACCCTTCGGCAAGCCTTTGTTCGGCGACGTGCACGTCCACACCAGCTTCTCGTTCGACGCGGCAGCCAACAGCACGGGTGGCACCCCAAAAGACGCGCACCGGTTCGCGCGAGGTGAAGCAATACCTTTCTGGCCAATAGACGGCGATGGAAACCCGACCGGGTCTTTCCAGATCGATCGTCCGCTCAACTTCCTCGCGGTCACCGATCACGGCGAATTTCTAGGCGAGAGGGCGCTTTGCCGAGATCCGGATTCGCCCCGTTACGATACGGCTTTTTGTCAGGGCACACGGGTTAGCGAACGACAGGGCATGATGATGATGGCTACGGTGATAACGACCGAAACACCATCACGCATTCCCGAGCTGTGCGGAGAGGACGGGCAGCTGTGCCGCGACTACGCCAAGCCGCCTTGGCAGAAGATCGTGCAGGCCGCGGAAGAGGCATACGACCGGAGCGAGCGATGCGAGTTCACGAGTTTCGTCGCCTACGAATACACCGGCACGCCAGGGACGTCCAACTACCACCGCAACGTCATCTTCAGGAACGGCAACGTGCCGGAACTGCCGGTTTCGTTCATCGACGCGCCCATCGACAGCAAGCTTTGGGCGGGTCTGGATGAAGTCTGCCGGGTAGACGACGGTTGCGACTACCTCACCATTCCGCACAACTCGAATCTCGCCAATGGCCGAATGGCGCCCTACATGGCCATGGAACGCACGCTCGAAAACAAGCGCGCGTACGCGATTCAACGTTTACGGCGAGAACCAATCATGGAGATCTTTCAACACAAAGGCGGGTCGGAATGTGTGAACGGTCTATCGAGTGTACTGGCCGCTCCGGATGAGCTTCCGGCCATCAAAGCACTCCAGGCCTCGATCGAC
>CBDTZM010000154.1:0-5474 GCA_965364915.1 uncultured Pseudomonadales bacterium
GGTGCTTTTAAGACTTCTTACCCCCACCGCCAGGGACCGGTATTGGGAAAGGTGTGACGTTGCCGCCTTTCGACTCTGTGACTTTGGCGACCCCTTCCTTCTCGACCTCGTCGATGCGGATTACTGCGTGCATGGGAATGAAGCTGCGTTGCACGCCGTCGAATTCGGTTCTCAGCTTGTCCTCGCTGGGGTCGATGACGACTTTCGTCTTCTCGCCGAAGATGTAGTCCTCAACCTCGATGAAGCCATAAAGATCGCTCGAGTAGATGTTGTGGGCGTAAACCTCATAGATCTGCCCCATGCTGTGGAATATGACTTTGTAGATGTGATCTTGGTTGCTGTCGCTCATTACTTGGCCCGCGTGTTGCAACTCCCTTATATAGGTCTCGTTCACAAAAATCCAAGGGCGCGTATAATTCGCGACCCAGTTTAGGTTCGACCATTTTTCGTGAAAAAGCTTTTCGTCAAGACGCAAGGGTGCCAGATGAACGAGTACGACTCCGCGCGAATGTCGGATCTGCTGTGCGTGAATGGCGCCTACGAGGTGACGACCTCAGAGTTCGACGCCGACCTGCTCTTGCTGAATACCTGCTCGATACGAGAAAAAGCCCAGGAGAAGGTGTTTCACCAACTCGGCCGGTGGAAGGCGCTCAAGGCACAGAATCCGAACCTGTTGATCGGTGTCGGGGGCTGTGTCGCAAGCCAGGAGGGGGCTGCAATCGGCAAACGTGCGCCTTATGTCGACATCGTATTCGGACCACAGACGTTGCACCGCTTGCCGGAACTGATTGAACAAGCGGCGATAGCAGAAGCCGGTCCTGTCGTGGATGTCAGTTTTCCGGAGATCGAGAAGTTCGACCGACTACCGGCACCGCGAGCGGAAGGTCCCACGGCGTTCGTTTCGATCATGGAAGGCTGCTCTAAGTATTGCAGTTTCTGTGTGGTCCCCTATACCCGCGGTGAAGAGGTGAGCCGTCCGGTCGCCGATGTCATGCGAGAAGTCATGCAACTGAGCCAGCAGGGGGTGCGGGAAGTCAACCTGCTCGGGCAAAACGTCAATGCGTATCGTGGCGCCATCGACGGTGGCCATGCCGATCTCGCCGAACTCATCTACTACGTCGCGGACGTCCAGGGCATCGAGCGCATTCGCTACACGACGTCGCATCCGGTCGAGTTCACAGACAATCTCATCGAGGCCTACCGCGAGGTACCGGAGCTCGTCGATCACCTGCACCTGCCGGTGCAGTCGGGTTCGGATCGCATTCTTGCCGCGATGAAGCGTGGTCACACGGTGCTGGAGTATAAATCGAAGATCAGAAAACTGCGGCTCATCCGACCCAACATCAGCCTGTCTTCGGATTTCATCGTCGGTTTTCCGGGCGAGACTGACGCGGATTTCGACGCCACCATGCGGCTCATCAACGAGATAGGCTTCGATGTCTCGTTCTCGTTCATCTACAGTGCGCGCCCTGGCACACCGGCGGCCCAGCTCGTCGACGACACGCCGGAAGCAGTGAAAAAACATCGCCTTTCGATATTGCAGGATCGGATCCGTGAGCAGGCTGGGGTCATTGCCCAGGCCATGGTGGGCACGACCCAACGCGTGCTGATCACCGGCATCTCCAAAAAAGACCCGGGTCAGCTACAGGGTCGAACCGAAAACAACCGCGTGGTGAACTTTGCCCATCGCGATGACACGGCCATTGGCGGTTTCGCAGAGGTTGCGATCAGTGAGGCGCTCCCGAATTCGCTCCGCGGGGTACTACGGCCGGGCCGGATTGGGCCGAATTAGGCATTTGACAGGTCGAATAGCAGCCTTATCCTAGGGGTAGCTGCATGAAAGGGCATAACAGAAACACTTGAGCGATGAGCAATCCCGCGGCTCGATGCGGGAAGAAAAAGTGGTGGCGTTGACCACCAACGTGACCCTCGAACCTAACGATACCCACCGCTTGGCAGCGCTGTGCGGCCCATTCGATCAGAACCTCAAACACCTGGAAAAACGGCTAGGGATTCACATCCGCAGCCGGGGCAATCTTTTTCAGATCAGCGGCCCGGAACAACGCGTGCAAGCTGCCAGTGCGTTGCTGTCGCAACTGTATCGTGAAACCAACGAACGCGAATCGATCGAACCGGATCTCGTGCATTTGTTCTTACAAGAGTCTGGAGTGGACGCATTGTTGGCGCACGCCGAAGCACAACAGACAACTGACGCTAACGTCATCCGTACGCACCGCAAAACCATTAAGCCGCGGGGCGGCAACCAAACGAGCTACACCGAGGCGATACGCGAACATGACGTCAACTTTGGTATCGGTCCGGCCGGTACCGGCAAGACGTATCTCGCGGTCGCGTGTGCTGTGGAAGCGCTCGAAGGCCAGCAGGTCGCGCGGATTCTGTTGGTGCGGCCCGCGGTTGAAGCCGGCGAAAAACTCGGATTTCTACCGGGCGACCTCGCACAGAAAATCGACCCGTACCTGCGCCCGCTGTATGACGCACTTTACGAGATGATGGGCGTGGAGCGTGTCAACAAGGCCATCGAGCGCAACATCATCGAAGTGGCGCCGCTGGCCTACATGCGCGGCCGGACGCTCAACAACGCGTTCATCATTCTCGATGAGAGCCAGAACACCACCGTCACGCAGATGAAAATGTTCTTGACCCGGATCGGGTTCGGGTCGACTGCGGTCATCACCGGCGATATCACGCAAATCGATTTGACGCAGAAGTCGGGTCTCGTCAACGTGCGCAATGTCTTGCGAGGTGTGGCGGGCATTAGCTTCACTCACTTTCGCTCCAAGGATGTCGTGCGTCACCCCCTCGTGAAGAAGATTGTCGATGCCTATGCCGGTTACCAGGAACCGGAAGATGAGAGCGACCGGGATGCCAGTTGACGTGCAGCTTGCGACCCAACACGCGGACACACCGCGGCCAGAAACGTTGGAGCGCTGGGCGCTTTCGACACTATCGATCGGACGCGATGAACCAGGCGAGTTGTGCGTGCGCGTGGTTGACGACAAAGAATCGCAGACGCTGAATGCCAGTTATCGTGGGATCGACAAGCCAACCAACGTGCTGAGCTTTCCAGCGGACGTCGACTTGCCCGATGCCAACGTGTTGGGAGACGTCGTTATCTGCGCACCTATCGTGGAGTTTGAAGCGGCCGAACAGAACAAGAACGTTGCCGATCACTACGCCCATATGGTTGTTCACGGTATTTTGCATCTGATGGGCTACGATCATGAATCCGAAGGGCAAGCGGAGCAGATGGAGCAGCTTGAAGTCACCATTCTTGGTGAGCTCGGGATTGCCGATCCGTATCAGGTGCGATGACGGATGTAGACAACGGGCCTGACGGCGGTTCACGCCGGTCGATCATGGAGTGGCTGTCGGATCTCTTCAGCGACGAGCCTGAAGATCGCGAAGAGCTTATGGAAATGCTGCGCGATGCAGCAGATCGGCAACTGATGGACAGCGAGGCGCTCAACATTATCTTCGGCGCCCTGCAGGTCTCGGAGATGCACGCGCGTGACATCATGATTCCCCGATCACAACTCGTGTACATCGAAGGCGACAAGTCGCTCGAAGAGCTACTGAAGGTCGTCACCGAGTCGAAGCACTCCCGGTTTCCGGTGATTGGCGATGACCTCGACGACGTCAAAGGCATCCTGCACGCTAAAGATTTGCTGCCGATGCTCTACGACGAAGACAAGGCCGACTTCGATATCAAAGACTGTATTCGAATGGCCAAGGTCGTTCCCGAGAGCAAACGTTTGAACGTGTTGTTGGAGGAATTTCGCAGCACGCGCAACCATATGGCGGTGGTCGTCGATGAATATGGTCATGTCTGCGGTGCCATCACCATCGAAGACGTGCTTGAACAGATCGTCGGCGAGATAGAGGACGAACACGATATTGACGAGGATACTTTCATCGACGAGTTGGATGACAAGCTCTTCAACGTGAAAGCAACCACCCCTATCGAAGATTTCAACGAGTTCTTCGGTGTCGAACTGTCCGAAGAGGAATTCGACACGATTGGCGGGATCGTGTTGAAAGCCTTCGGGCACTTACCCGAACGCGGGGAGACGGTGGCGATTGACGACTTCTCGTTCGAGGTGTTGAGCGCCGACTCTCGACGCGTGCGACTGTTGCGCGTCACACACGCTTCGTGATTGTCCTGAAATAGCCGTGGCCAAACACGCTTGGGTTTTAGCACTCGGCTTCGGTGCCTGTATGCCCTTGAGTCTTGCGCCGTTCGATTGGTGGCCGTTGGGGATCGTATCGGTCGGCGGTTGGTTCTGGTTACTTTTCAAGACGACGACCAATGGCGTAGTGCTCGGGCTGGCCTATGGGGTCGGTAAATTTGCGGTCGGCGTGTCGTGGGTGTACGTGAGTATCAACGTCTACGGCGGTGCTCCGCCACCTCTAGCCATGTTTCTCGTAAGCCTTTTCGTATTGACGCTGTCGCTCTTTACGATGGCCCAGGCTTGGTTGTACGTCTGGGCGACTCAGAACCGCCCAACCGCGCTGCCGCCGCTCATCAACGCTGGCATTTTCTGCGCCAACTGGGTGGCATTCGAATGGTTGTTGACCTGGTTCCTCACCGGTTTTCCCTGGCTGTATCCCGGGTACGGACATTTGGATACACCCCTCGCGAATCTTGCGCCGTTGGGGGGTGTGTCGTTGGTGAGTCTCGGCGTTGTTGCCTCAGGTTGTTTTCTAAGCCTTGCGCTGCTCGCCAAACGTCGCGTAAGCGCGATTCTGATCGCCGCGCTGCCTTGGGCCTTGGGCTTCGGATTGCAGTTCGAGCAGTGGGTAAGCCCATCCGGTTCGAAGACCGTCGCGCTCGTGCAGGGCAACATCGATCAAGCGACCAAGTGGCTTCCCGAGAATCGCACGCCGATCGTGACCCACTACCTCGAACTGACCGAACCGCATTGGGATGCTGCGCTGATCGTTTGGCCGGAAGCGGCGATTACCCTTCTGGAGCACCAGGCCCAGGATGTGTTGCAGGCCTTGGATGACCGCGGCAAGAAGGAGAACGCGGCTGTCGTGCTGGGAATTCCCGCGGTGCAACGTGTGCCCAGGGACGGGTACCTGTCTTACAACGCGGCAGTTGCCGTCGGCAACGCTGCTGGACGGTATACGAAAAGACAGTTGGTGCCCTTCGGCGAATACGTACCGTTTGAGGACTGGCTGCGCGGGCTGATAGAGTTTTTCGATTTGCCGATGTCGTCGTCGGAGCCCGGCCCGTGGCGACAACCGCCGCTGCAGCTGGGCAACCTCGCTGGCGCCATGGCGATCTGCTACGAGGTGGTGTACGGCGAATTGATGCGCGTGTCGGCGGAGGATGCGGACGTGCTCTTGACGATTTCCAACGACACCTGGTTTGGCTCCAGCATCGGGCCGTTGCAGCACATGCAGATCGCGCAGATGCGGGCCTTGGAAAACGGACGGGCGTTGGTCAGAAG
>CBDTZM010000155.1:0-5425 GCA_965364915.1 uncultured Pseudomonadales bacterium
GCCGGCGTCGCAATCGGCTCCACGCGCACGTGGTATGAACGATGCTGGCGCACATTAAAGACACCACGATCAAACAACAAGAACTGGCCCTTGATACCCACCAGCAGGCCTTCGATTCGGTCCTGCTGCGGCGTTAGCGTCAATCGGGTGGTTGCGCCATAGCGGGTAACCGGATAGCGAATGGTCGTGACCGCTTCCTCGGTCAACCAGCGCGTCCCTTCGGGTAGTTCCGGCAGAACTGCTTTTAACTCTCGCTTAAGCCCTATGAGATTTACCGGCGGGCTATCCGCGCTCACCAGACGTCGCCAATCCGTGCGGTCCGTCACATGCCGCCCGAGCATCACCTCGACCACGCCGGCGAGGTGTCGGGTCGTTGCACCCACGATGGGCACAGCCTGCGTGGCCCCCTGATCGCGCCAGCGTTGCTGCTCGCCGTCTCGACGGGTAATCCCAACCTTGGGCCCGCTGGAGTTGGCAAGATAGACAAGGTGCTCATGCATGCAGAATGCCTCTCCCCATTCCGGCTCTCGACACGTGCCTAGGTGATAGTGGCACCGGTCGGGGCTGACGACGCACAGGTCGCACTGAGCCAACTTCTTGAAACAAGGGTAGCAATACCCTCCACCGTAGCTTTTCCGCGTTGTCGCCCCACAGTGGCAACAACTGATCTGATGCAAATAGTCGAGCGCGAGACCTTGCCCAATCAAGTCGTTGAGCGGCAACACGTCTTTACCGACCGGCATTTCGTAGGCGACCGGATCGTTGCCGTCGGTCAGAAGCTTCTGAAGTTCTCCTTGAACTTTCATCAATAACTTATTGATCTATATAAAAATAATGGCCTGATTGAGTGAGGGTGTAGACACTGACACATGAAGCTTTGCTTCACAGGTAGTAAACTGCTCCCAAAATACGAGTATTAACAACATATGCAAGCCGTCGACGCCGAAGTACTCAATCAGGTTGCCGCTTGGCTCGACGGAAACCGGCCCTGTTGGTTGGCCACCGTCGTGCAGACCTGGGGTTCTTCGCCCCGTCCGGTGGGATCGTTGTTCGCGTGTGACGCCGACGGTCACGTGGTCGGATCCCTTTCGGGCGGGTGCGTCGAAGACGACTTGCTCGAGAAGTTGACGCGCGGCGAACTGGCGGCAACGACCGCGCAATTTTTTCAGTATGGCATTACCGCCGAGGAAACCGAGAAACTCGGTTTACCCTGCGGCGGCCACCTCTACATCGTCGTCGAACCGCTCGCCACGACCGACGCAACCCGACACCACTTTCAACACCTCAAAGATCGACTGGGCGAACGACGCACGGTCAAACGTCATGTCGACCTCAAGAACCGGTTGTTTAGCTATACCGATGTCGAGCACCACGAGCCGCTCGAATGGGATGCGGTGAACGAGATACTCGTGCATACCTACGGCCCGCGTTACCAACTGTTCATTATCGGCGCCGGTATGGTGTCGAAATACCTGGCGGACATGGCACAAAATCTGGACTACGAGGTGACCGTGTGCGATCCCCGAGAGGATCTCCTCAACGACTTCAATGTCGATGGCGTGCGGCTCATTCGCGACATGCCGGACGACGCGGTTAGACGACACGCGGCCGATCCGTCGTCCGCGATCGTCGCGTTGACCCACGATCCGCGCATCGACGACATGGGCTTGATGGAAGCGCTCACAACTGACGCTTTCTACGTCGGCGCGATGGGGTCTACTCGAACGTCGGCGAGTCGCCGCGAACGGCTCATGGCGTTGCAACTCAGTAAGGCCGATATCGACCGTCTACACGCCCCGATCGGTTTGCCGATCGGCAGCAAGACACCGCCCGAGATCGCCATCGCCGTCATCGCGGAAATCACCGCTGTGCGATCCAAACGAGCGGCCTTGGTACGCGAGCAACTCAATGAGGTCAGCGCTGGCTGAGCAAACCGGCGCGGCCATCCTGCTTGCCGCCGGTTTCGCACGTCGCTTTGGAAGCGACAAGCGCTCGTTTGTTCTGGAAGACGGCCGCCCGATGTTGCAGGCGACCGTGGCCACCTACGCGACCGTCTTCGAACGCTTGACCGTCGTGATGCGGCCGGAAGACACGGAGCTCGCGGCGCAAATTGCGGGTTGCGACGTGACCGTCGCGCGTCATGCCTATCTCGGCATGGGGCACTCTTTGAGCGCCGGTATTCGCTCATTGCCGGGCGTTGATTTCGTGTTCGTCGGCCTTGGCGACATGCCGTTCATCGAAGCGGCAACCCTACGTCAGCTAGTGGACGTCATGAGCCAACTCGATGAGGCCGCCATCGTGCAACCGGTCTACCACAGCTCGACCGGGCACCCGGTGGGTTTTGGCCGCGCCCACCTCAAAGCGCTAGCGCAGTTAACCGGCGACGTCGGCGCCAAGTCTGTGGTCCAGGCCCACGGTGAACGCGTCCAAGCGGTGGCAGTTGACGACGAGGGCGTGATTCGGGATCTGGACGTTCCACCTTAAGAAAATGGGCGCTTATCGAGACGTCAGCTCGAAACTCCACCAATGTTCAGGACGCGCGCGAAACTCGCTGCCGAGCTTGGTTGCACGGGCCGCCCAGGCTTTATCGAGTAAATCTACATCGGTGACGCGCCTCACGTTGACCGGATAAATTCTGGGGCCGATTTCTATGCGGCCTTGGTCGTCGTGAAGCGCATAGGTTGACCAGGTCTTGCCATCGCACTGGGAACAGCTGACAAAGAGCCGGTCCGCCCATGACATGCAATTCAGTGTCACGCTATGCGGGCCGGCCGGATTGACCTCCAATGCACACAGACCCACGGCGTTGGTAAACGACCAATCGGTCACGGCAGTCGACTCATCTTCGCCCAACAAGCTGCCACCGGGCAGCCGCCCGCAAGGCCCGATACCCATCAACAGCGGTACCAAGATCATCCAACCGACCGTTCGGAAATCCAATGTCATTCGGTGCCTCCCAGCCGACTCGCCCAATCGAGCTTGCTTCGACAGGATTCGTAGAAACTATGCCCAAGTGTGTACAGCAGCCGCAGCGGCGACTGGAACTTCTTGACGCTCACCGTATCGCCGGGCTCCAGAGGAAACTGTACCTGCGAATCACAGCTGGCTTGTGCGCCGGTGACATCGCCAATGGTCACCAGAATCTCAGCATCGCCGCGAACCACCAACGGTCGCGACGTCAAGGTGTGAGGGAACATCGGTACGATGACGATGGCGTCAAGCGCCGGATGCATGATCGGACCACCGGCAGACATCGCGTACGCTGTCGATCCGGTTGGCGAAGCGATAATCAGCCCATCCGATCGTTGGTCGTAGACGAATTCGCCATTCACCGTCAGCGAGAACTCCATCATTCGTGCCAGACTGCCGGGATGGACGACGACGTCATTCAATGCCGGGGAGCCGTCGAACTTCGCGCCGCCCCTGTGAATCTCGGCTTCCAGTAGAAAATGGTCTTCGACCCGATACTCGCCACCCAGCACCTCGGCAAGCTGCAGTTCGATCCGTTCGGGCGCGATATCGGCGAGAAATCCCAACCCGCCTCGATTGATGCCCAGGACCGGTACGTTCGCGTGCGCAAGATCGCGCCCTACGCCAAGTAGACTGCCGTCACCGCCGACAACGACCACCAAGTCGCACCGCTCTCCCAACCCCGATCGGGCAAGCACCGCGCGTTTCGAAGCTTTGAGCAACTTGGCTGTGGCGTCTTCGACGACGACGTCAACGCCATGCTTGTCCAGACACCCCATGACGGTCGTCAGGCTGTCGACGACGTGGGGGCCGCTCTGACGGCCGATCAGGCCCACCGTGGCGAACTGGCTTTTGCGGGAGCTTGCCATTCGGGCACAGTACACGAGGCACTCGCCGCTCGACAACGGTTGCAAAATTGGACGGTATCGATAGTCTTTGACGCCCCCAACCGCCGCTCGGGAGTTTTGGCATGTCGAGCGCCTTGAAAAAACGCTATTCCCAAGTGCTAAAGGATGCAGAACCTTCGTTGCAGGCCATCAAAAGCCCTGGCGACCTGTGGCCCGTCATGTGTTCCGAAGCACGCGCTAAGGCCAAGGAAGAGCCGATTCTCGGGAGCTACTTTCACGCCACCATACTGAGCCACCAACATTTTGGCGCAGCGCTCGGTTTTCGGCTTGCCAGTAAGCTCGACAACCCGATGTTGCCGACCATGCTGATTCGCGACGTCATTGACGAAGCCACCAACGCCGATCCCGGCATATTGGCGGCGGCTGAAATCGACGTGTTGGCCACGTTTACACGAGACCCGGCGTGTGAGGATCTGTCCTCGCCGTTTCTGTTCTTCAAAGGCTTCCACGCACTGCAAGCGCATCGTGTCGCACATTGGCTGTGGTGCGAAGGACGCCGCACGTTGGCGCGTTTTTTTCAGAACCAGATTAGTGTAACGCTCGGCGTCGACATTCACCCCGCAGCCAAGATCGGGTCGGGCATCATGCTCGATCATGCAACGGGTGTGGTTGTCGGAGAAACCGCGGTCATCGAAGACGACGTGTCGATCCTGCACTCCGTGACCCTAGGCGGTACCGGAAAAACATCCGGGGATCGCCATCCGAAAATTCGCCGCGGCGTGTTGCTGGCAGCCGGATGCAAGGTCATCGGCAATATCGAGGTTGGCGAGGGGGCGAAAGTCGGTGCGGGCAGTGTGGTGCTCGAAGACGTGCCGCCACACGTGACGGTTGCCGGCGTACCGGCCAAGATTGTCGGCCGCACCGAGGGTACGCTACCCGCCCACCTCATGGACCAGAGCTTGGATTGACCAGTGGCAGAACCGAAATGCCCCGAGTGCGGCGCGCACGGGGTCGAGCACGTCGTTTCCAAAGACAGTCAGGAACGATCCAAAACCAAGCAACCCTGGTTCGTGATCATCCACTGCGATGCCTGCGGACATGTCTACGATGTGCTCGCCAAACACGTCTTCAACCTGCCGGTAACACCGAAATTGGTCTTGCCGAAAGACTAACCTGTCCTAATCGTCCAACGCCTTTCTTCGGGCCATCAACTCGCGCCAGGTTGTCATGACGATGGCTTCTGCTTCGATAGCTGCACGAAGGTCAGGATCGAGCATGGCCTCCAGATCGCCGAGCCGGCTCTCTCCGGAATCGGATATGGCTGAAAACCCCTCAGTCGTATCGGTGCAATGCATGATCATCATCGTCACGCCGGGGCGCAGCGCGCGTATGGCCGCCACGTAACGCTTCGACTTTTCATCGCGTGGCCAGTCGTAGCTGTAGTTGTGCAGGTCATCCAAAACCGGCAGACCGGCCGCCCACAATCGTTCCCCCAGGCCGGCAAGGGCTGCCGCCCGTTCAGGTCGCTGTTGCGCGATAAAGGTATTGTGTCCGCCGGGGAACATGACTGGAATGCGTTCCTCAATGCCAACCTTGAAGTAACGCTC
>CBDTZM010000156.1:0-5381 GCA_965364915.1 uncultured Pseudomonadales bacterium
CCATGGGTCAATCCGTGCTCGAGCAATACCCCGACGAATTGGATATCGATGCCTTCGCTTCGGGTATGCAAGACGGAATGCGGGGTAGTGCGCAACAGGTCGCTGAGATGGACGGCAGAGCCGCACTCGACCGGCTGCTACAGGGCCGACAGGCGCGATTGCAAAAGGTCGCATCGCAGACAAGCGATGATGGCAAGGCGTTTCTAGAACTCAACGGCCAACGCAGCGAAGTGGTCACGCTACCCTCCGGCATGCAGTATGAGGTCCTCGTTGCCGGCGATGGAGCGAAGCCAGCGGCGACCGACACCGTTACCACGCATTATGAGGGCTCGCTGATCGACGGCTTCGTGTTCGATAGCTCCGTGGCACGGGGTACGCCTGCCAGTTTTCCACTCAATCGCGTCATTCGGGGTTGGACCGAAGCCTTGCAGCTCATGTCCGTTGGTTCGAAATGGAGGCTCTTCATACCGCCCGATCTAGCGTACGGAGCTCGCGGCGCGCCGCCGAGTATTCCAGCTGACGCGACGCTGATCTTCGAGGTCGAGCTATTGAGCATCGACTAGGTCCGAATCTTTAGAAAGCGCCGCCCTCAAGGTTCGATGACGACACCGAGCGGATCGATTAGCCAAAGGGCCTGGTCTAGCGTGATGCGTACGCCGGTCAGGTCGATGTCCCGTGGGTTCAGGTTGTTGAAGATCGCGCCCCGCAAGTCTGCACCGACCAGGCTCATCCCTTTGCCGTGTATGTTGCTCAGATCAGAACCGGTGAAGTCGACGGCTTCAAGGCAGGCGTTGTCTAAGAGTGCTTCGATCATGCGGTTGTCGGTCAGGGCACAGCCTTTGAGGTAGGTGTTGCTGAGGTCGCCGTAGGCGAAGTTGCACCCCTTCATGGTGAAAGCCGCCAGGTCGCCTGCGTTGCCTATATTTAGCCGGAAGTCGGCGTTGGCAAGCTCGACCCCCTGCAACGGGCAGTTGTCGAACACTAAATCGTAGCAACGCGTGCGCGAAAGGTTGGCAGTCGTGAGATCACAACGTTCGAAGCGAGCTTCGGTCAGGTCGGCGAACGTAAAGTCGACACTGACCTCGGCTTCCGGATCGTAGAAGCCGCATCGTTCGAAGACCGCGCCTCGAAGTGTCGCGCTGCGGAATGAAGCGCCCAAGAATTGGCAATTTCTGAAGTCTGCGCCTGACAAGTCGGCCTGATTGAAATCCGATCCGTTGAAGTCGGTATCGGTGATGAGCTGATGAGCGAGCTTGTTCGGCACGTTACTGTATCCTGAGAAATTCTTGACCGACCATTGCATTAGAATGACAGGGTAGAAGTCAGGTGCAAGCGCGTCTAATGTCAGATGACCGAGAACGAAAGCTGCAACAAGCGCAGGAGATTCAGCGACGGCTAGCGGGTCCTGGTTTGGGTAAACAGCATGTGCGCCACGCACGGCTGGTGCGTACGATTGGGCTTGGCAGCGTGGCTGTGGTATTCGCCGTCTATTGGGTGGCGCGCGAGTATGGGGCGGACACGGGGGAGTTGCTCGGGTTCCTAGGCCTGAGCGTTCTGTTCGTTGGCTTGTTTGCGGGGCTAGCCTTAGTTGCTGGGTTTCTGCTGTGGATCGTCAAGCGCATCGTTCGTAAGACCAGGTCTTGAGGGTTCGATCGAGCCTTAAGGTAAGTCCTCGAAAAACCGATCCAATCGGGGCCGATAGTAATTGTCGTAGTCTAACGAAAAGGCGATGGCCTCGGCACGACCGAGGATGCGGTCGCGATCGACGAAGCCGATGACCCGGAAGTCGCTGGAGTTGTCGCGATTGTCACCCATGACCAGATAATGGTTCGCGGGAACCCGTTGTCGAGGAAAGCTCGCATGCGGTCTCCGGTGTGAATAACGCTGCAGCATGATGACACGACTGCTGCCAAGTACGGATTCTTCAACGAAGCGATTGTGTTCTGATCCAGCATGCGCCTCGCCGAGTTCCGACGGTTCCAGTTCGCGATATTCCGCGACGACCTGGTTGACGATCAAGCGGTTGTTGATCAGCTCAACTTCATCGCCGGGTAAGCCGATGATGCGTTTGACGAGTAGCTTCTCATCCATCGGTGAGGGGAAGGTCACCACGTCACCACGCTCTGGTTCGTCCCATCTAAATATGCTTTGCAGCGTGAATGGTATGCGCAGATCGTAGGCAAGCTTGTCGACGACGATGCGGTCGCCAACCATGATGGACGGAATCATGGAGCCGGAGGGCACTTGATTCCAATCGGCGATCGCCGAACGAAACACCAGCATGATTAAAATGAACAAGAAAAAACCGCGCCAGTCTTGCCAGAGTTGTTCAATCTGGTTCAGTTGCCCCGCGGGCCGCTCGTTGCTTGACGATCTGTTCACTGCGGGCGAAATTCTAGCAATGTAGGCGGTCCGATGTGTGAGTAATTTGCATGGTGCGTGTTCGCCTAGCGCTGCTTGTCGAAGGTCTCGAGTTGCTCCGTCGATGCTTCCTGTTGGAACTCAGCCTTCCATCGTTCGTATGGCATGCCGTAGATCAGTTCGCGGGCTTGATCGTAGTCCATCTCGACGCCTAACTCGCTGGCGGCCGCACGATACCATTTGGACAGGCAGTTGCGGCAGAAGCCGGCAAGATTCATGAGATCGATGTTCTGTACGTCTTTGTTGTCGTCGAGGTGGGAGACCAGCCGGCGGAACACGGCGGCTTCAATTTCAGTGATTTGCTCAGACATCTTCTTACGCCCTCTCGGGATGAAAGTTCAATGATAGCGAATCGGGTGACGGCTATAAAAGGAAGTGTTTCAATCCGGCTTTGGACCGCTGAAGGAAATCTGGTGTGGAACTGTTGCTAAATCCAGAGATCTGGGCGGCGTTTCTGACGTTGACGGTGCTGGAAATCGTTCTCGGCATCGACAACATTATCTTCATTTCCATTCTGACGGGGCGCTTACCGCGAGAACAGCAGGCCAGGGGCCGTTTTCTCGGCCTTACGCTCGCCATGCTGATGCGCATTCTGCTGTTGTTTACGCTGACCTGGGTCATGTCGCTGACCGAGGATCTGTTCGACGTTTTCGGCCAGGCTATCTCAGTGCGAGATCTGATTCTGCTGAGTGGTGGAGCGTTCCTAATGGCCAAAGCGACACGGGAAGTGCATAACTCGCTCGAAGGTGAATTTCACGCCAATTCGGGGACGGCTGTGGTGAGTTTCGTCGGCGTGATGGTGCAGATCGCGATCATCGACATCGTGTTTTCGCTGGACTCTGTGATCACGGCAGTGGGCTTGGTCAATGAGATCGAGGTGATGGTCGCGGCGATTGTCACCGCGGTTGGGGTCATGATGCTCGCCAGCACCGTGATCAGCGAATTTGTCGCGAATCATCCTACAGTCAAGATGCTGGCGTTGACGTTTTTGATATTGATCGGGCTAACGTTGGTTGGTGAGGGCCTGGACTTTCATACACCTAAAGGCTACATCTACTTTGCGATGGCGTTCTCCTTCGGGGTAGAGATGTTGAACCTGCGCGCCAAGAAGGCGCGTGCCGACCACTTGCATCTGCGCAAGGCGCAGCTTGGTGATCTAATTCCTTGATCTATTTGCTTGACGGAGGCTGAGGTTTGTCGCGAAGAAACGTCCACTCGTCCACCGTAGAACGTTCCTCGACGTAACGGTAACCGTGCCAATCGAAGGCTTTCAGCGCTTGTAACGTAGATACGCGGTGCTTGACGATGTAGCTGGTCATTAGGCCGCGAGCTTTCTTGGCAAAAAACGACAGGAACTTGTAGCGACCGTTTTTCAGATCCAAGAATTTCGGCGTGATGATGCGAGCGTCGATCTTGGCCGTGTCGACGACGTTGAAGTATTCAACGGACGCGAGATTGATCAACAAGGGTTGGCGCTGTTCCGAGATGGCGGCATTCAGTGCTTCGGTAACCTGGTGGCCCCAGAACTGATAGAGGTCTTTGCCGCGGTCGGTGCAGAGTTGCGTGCCCATTTCCAGCCGATATGGCTGGATCAGATCCAGGGGTTTGAGAATACCGTGCAAGCCCGACAGTATGCGCACGTGTTTTTGCGCCCAAGTCAGGTCGCGCTCCGAATAGGTTTCGGCTTCGAGGCCGATGTAAACATCGCCTTTGAATGCGAGCATCGCTTGCTTGGCATTCTTGCAGGAAAATTCCGGGTTCCAGATTGCGTAACGGCCAACGTTGAGTTCGGCCAACTTGTCGCTGATGCCCATGAGATGGGCGATGTCCTGTGGGGCCTTTTGGCGCAGCTCGTCGATGAGTTGCGTTGACTCGTTCAGCATAGTGGGCACGCTGTGCTTGCGCGTCGTCGACGGACTGTCGAAGTCTAGGGTTTTTGCCGGTGAGATGATGGCCAGCACAGTCTTCCTCGTATACCTTGGATGGCTCGGCCGGACATTCTAACGGAATTCGCCATGGAGGGTTGCGCGAGATCATGAGAGATACCGCCCTTAGAGCAATACTGATGGTCGGTCGCACGGATCGCGGCAGGGTGCGCGCCAACAACGAAGACGCTGTCGTTGTCGATCAAACCCTTGGGGTCGCGCTGCTGGCCGACGGTATGGGGGGCCTGCAAGCGGGTGAGATCGCTTCAGCGGAAGCTGTCGCCACCGTGCACGGGTTGGTGAACGCGGTTGCCGAAATCGACGAGCTCAGTCTAAACGAGGCGATCAACACCGCCAACGCACGGATTTTTGACTTGGCCGAATTTGGCGATGACATCGTTGCGTTGGGCACCACGCTCGTGGTGTGGGCTGTGACGTCCGACAACGGCCGATGTGTCATCGCCAACGTCGGCGATTCCAGGGCGTATCAACTACGTGACGGGGTCTTCACGCGGCTGACACGGGATCATAGCGTGGTTCAGCAGATGATCGATTCCGGCGCAATGTCGGGCGACGAGGCGCGCCACGCGGCTAATCGCAATGTCATCACTCGTGCATTGGGCCTGGAACGGGAGGTGGTTGCGGATATCGAGGTCCACGATTGTGTCTCGGGTGATGTGATCCTGCTTTGTAGCGATGGGCTCAGCGACATGCTGACCGATGACACGATCGAAGAGATTCTCGTGAGCGCAGGTTTCGTCGACCAGGCGTCCCTGGAAGCGGTGGCCGAAAGCCTCGTCGAAGCAGCCAACGCGGCGGGCGGTGTCGACAACATCTCGGTCATTCTGATCGTTGTACAATGAGTGTTTGCCCATAGGGACACGGAACAATGTCGGTCGCCGAACGTATCGAACAAAAGTTGGGGCTCGGCCTGGAGCTCGACCATCTCGAGATCGTCAACGAAAGCGCCAACCACAACGTGCCGCCCGGGTCGGAATCGCACTTCAAGGTGGTTTTGGTTTCGGACAGCTTCGA
>CBDTZM010000157.1:0-5371 GCA_965364915.1 uncultured Pseudomonadales bacterium
ATATTGGGTAATCGTAGCTTCCTGCATATAGAGGTCGGGTTCGTCGGCGAGTTCGGGCGGAAGCTCGCGCGGCGTAAGGGTGCCCCGCCAGGGTGCCGCATAGAAAGCCAACAACAGCGATCCGACTGCGAGCAACACGCCAACGAGCAGTTGTTTCATCGGGTCACTCCAACGAACGCTGCTGTGCGGCGAGCAGCATGCTGCACACCTCGCTTGCGACACCTTCGCCGCCGGCTCGCTCGGTAACGTGTTGCGCTGCTGCGCGTGCTTCCGGTACGCCGTTGGCGACCGCAATTGCCAGCCCCACCTGCTCGAAAAGAACCACGTCGGGGACGTCGTCGCCAACATGTGCGCACTGTTCGGGGCGTAGGTCGAGGGTCGCCAGAAGCGTTTCGAAAGCCGACGACTTATCGCTGACACCTTGATGAACGTGCTTGATACCGAGTTCCTTTGCGCGACGTTCGACGATGGCGGAAGTGCGACCGGTTACAAGCGCGACTTCAATGCCGCTGTCGATGAGCCGTCTGATCGCGCTGCCGTCTTGGACGTGGAAGGATTTGATCTCGTCACCGCGCTCTGAATAGGTGATCTTGCCGTCTGTCAACACACCGTCCACATCGAACATAACGAGTTTGATGTTTCGAGCACGGCGCGTTACGTCGGCCTCTATGCTGCCTGTAAGGTCAACCACGATGCTTCAAGCTTGTTGGATCACGAGGAGGTTGTAACCCGTCCACGCGGACAGCATTACAAGACCTTCGAACTTGGTGATGACGGACTGAGAATTGATGCCGTACGCAAACAGCGCTAACAAAATTGTCAACGCCAACATCATGCCGCCATCCCGCCACAGTGCCACCGGATCGATCATCGTAGCGGAAAGTAGTCCCGGCACGGCCAGCACCGCCAGGATATTGAGAATGTTGGACCCGACAACGTTGCCGATGGCGATGTCGGTATGGCCTTTGATCGCGGAGCCTACGGTCGCCGTCAGTTCGGGAAGGCTCGTGCCGACCGCAACGATGGTGAGGCCGATGACCATGTCGCTGACGCCGAGGATGACGGCGATCTCGGTGGCGGCCCAAACCAAGGTTTCGGCACTGATGACCAGTACGAGTAGGCCGAACAGCAGCCAGCGAATCCCTTGCCACTTTGTCATCTGCGGCAGTTCTTCGAGTTCCTCGCTAATGGCCTCGGCGATGTCGGTGGGTGAGTTGGACTGATTGCGTACCAACAGGTAGAGGATGACGCCGAGACCGGAGAGCAGGATGAGGCCATCGGCGAAGCCGAGTTCGAGATCGAATAGCAGGATCAGCGCCAGGAGCGTCGCGCCGCCGAGCCATGGCAGTTCTGCCCTGAGCACCGTCTGCGAGAACTCCAAAGGGGCGATGATGGCGGTGACACCGAGTACCAGGCCGATGTTGGCGATATTCGATCCGATGGCGTTGCCGACGGCCAACAGTGGGGTACCGTCGAGCGCGGCCGCGATGGCGACGAGTATTTCGGGTGCGGAGGTTCCCACCGAGACAACGGTGAGACCGATGAGCATCTTGGAGACACCCAGATTGCTCGCGGTGCTTGCCGCGCCGTTCAGGAACTTGTCGGCACTCCACACCAAGGCCATAAAGCCAACGATGAGCGCTAGGATCGGAATCCACAGATAGGCCAAGGATGTAACCTAACTCAAGTGTCTTGGGCCAACTTTAGTCGGAACCCGGGCTTTGCGCCAACCCTTGCACCAACATTGTTTCGGCATCGCTGGGCGTTCTTTGTGCCCAGGATCTGTTCAGCTAGGAGTCAGCAGCGCTAGCGCATGATCGCCGGGTAGTAATCAGGAGCGTATTGCTTGCGCGGCGGTAATGCCGCTAGCGGCATAGTTTGTTACGCTTAATTGCCCCCTATGTCTTCACCTTCACAAAACCTAGTTGAAATACGCGGCCTGAGTTATCGGCGCGGCGAGCGCATTATATTCGATGATATTTCGCTAGACGTGCCGAGAGGGCGTATCACGGCCATTATGGGGCCGAGCGGAACCGGCAAGACGACTCTATTGCGTATGATCGGAGGTCAGTTGAAGCCCGATGCGGGGCATGTGCTGATCGATGGCGTGGATGTGTGCGAGATCTCGCGCCAGCGCTTGTTCGAGCTGCGCAAGAGCATGGGCATGATGTTCCAGTCCTCGGCGCTTTTCACGGATCTCACCGTGTTCGAAAACGTGGCTTTTCCGCTGCGCGTGCATACCAAGTTACCTGAGGACAGCGTGCGCGACCTGGTGTTGATGAAGTTGAACGCGGTCGGGTTGCGCGGCGCGCGAGATCTGCAACCCAGCCAGCTGTCCGGCGGCATGGCAAGGCGCGTAGCGCTCGCGCGAGCCATCGCGCTCGACCCCAAGCTGATCATGTACGACGAACCGTTCACCGGACAGGATCCCATTGCCAAAGGCGTGATATTGACCCTCATCCGACGGCTCAACGAAGCGCTAAAGACAACGAGTCTGCTGGTCTCTCACGATGTCCATGAAACGGCGAGCATCGCCGATCAGATTTACCTGTTGTCGGACGGCGCAGTGATCGGGTCGGGGTCGCCGCAGATGTTGCGCGACCGTGCAACACCGCAGGTGCGCCAATTCATGCACGGATCACCGGACGGTCCGGTGCCTTTCCACTATCCCTCGGACGACTACAGGTTCGACGTGCTGGGCCGCGAGTTGTAAGTCGATGTTGGTGCTGCAAATCATTCGTCTGCTTGGACGGCGGACTTTGGACCGCATCGAAGGTCTCGGCCGAGCGACCATCATGTGGGCGTTGGCGCTTTGGGGGCTGCCGGATCGTACGGACCTCGGCCTGTTGTGCCGCCAAATCTATCACGTAGGCGTGTTGTCCCTCGTCATCGTCATTCTCTCGGCGTTCTCCATCGGGGCGGTGTTGGCGTTGCAGTTCTATACCCAGCTAGCCCGATTCGGAGCCCAAGATGCAGTGGGCGTCGGCCTTGCGCTTGTGCTGTTGAGAGAACTTGGACCCGTTGTGACCGCGCTGCTGTTTGCGGGCCGCGCCGGGTCGTCCATCACCGCCGAAATCGGACTCATGAAATCCAGCGAACAACTTTCGAGTATGGAGATGATGGGCGTCGATCCGCTGCGGCGCATCGTCGCACCTCGATTGTGGGCGGGCATCATTAGCCTGCCTTTGCTGACCGCAATCTTCAACGTGGTAGCCATTTATGGTGGCGTCGTCGTCAGCATCGAGTGGCTCGGCGTCGATGCAGGCGGTTTCTGGTCCGGCATGACCGATGTCGTGCGGCTTTGGAACGATATTGGTAAAGGCATGGTGAAGGCGGTGGTGTTTGCGATCGTCGTCACTTGGATTGCGGTGTATCAAGGGTACGATACATTGCCGACGGCCGAAGGCATCGGTCTGGCGACAACGCGTACGGTTGTGCACTCGTCGGTAATGATTCTATCGCTGGACTTTGTTCTGACCCTGACCATGTATGGAGATTTCTAATGCGAATGCGAATTGTCGAAATCAGCGTTGGCGGCTTTGTGCTGGCCGGAATACTCGCGCTGATGTTTCTAGCGATACGCGTGAGCGGCGCCGGCGTTCAAGAAAGTTCGACCTACACGGTCAAAGCACGCTTTAGCGATGTGGCCGGTCTCAAACAACGGGCTAAGGTCAGTTTGGCTGGCGTTACGATTGGCCGAGTTGCCGACATCCAGGTTGACGCCGCCTACGGTGAAGCCGTGGTCTACATGAATATCAGCGAGGACGCTGGTGAGTTGAGCATCGATACCGGCGCCCAGATCCTGACCGAGGGTATTCTTGGCGCTCGCTACATTGGGTTGTTGCCCGGCGCCGAGGATGAGGTGTTGGTCGACGGCAGCGAAATCGTGGATACGCAGGGGGCGCTGGTGTTGGAGCATCTCATCGGTGAATTGGTCACGAGGCTTGGGTCATGAAAAGATTCAAAATCATCGCTATCGCGTTGTTGGCTTGGTCGGTTGCGGGCATCGCTGCCGGTGCAGAACTCGACATGAGTGCGCACAACCTCGTCGAGCGTGCCTCACAAGAACTGCTGGCGTTAATCGAAGCGTCTAGGTCGTATTCGGAGGAAGATTCCGAGCGGTTCTTTATCGAGGTGGAGGCCATGCTTGCGCCTGTCATCGATTTCAGAGGATTCTCGCGACGTGTTATGTCGGTGCACTACAAACTGGCGACAGAAGAACAACGTGAACGCTTTGCCGAAAATTTCAAATGGGGGCTCGTGCGGACCTATGCGCTGATGCTCACCGAGTTCAAGGATGGCAAAGTCGTCGTGGTGCCTCCCGACAAGCCGCCGCGCAATCCGAAGCGGCGCAATGTCAAAATGGAAATTCACACCTCCGGTGAAGTCTATCCGGTTGTCTATACCATGAGCCTCGGTAAGGACGGCGAGTGGCGCATCGGCAACATCATCATTGCAGGGGTCAATATTGGCCTCACCTACCGCAGCCAGTTTGTCAGTGCGGCGGCAGACAACAAGTACGGAGGTAACCTAGACCAGGTCATCGACGCTTGGGGAGAGGTCGTTGCTGGGGATACTGAAGAAAAGGCCGAGTCGGGGTCTTAAGAGATGGGTTGCCAATTGCAGGACGACCAGCTGTCTGGCGTCGTCGATTTTGCCAACTTGACCGAGATTCGTCGCATTGGCGAGGCGCGCATCAACGAGGCTCGCGAGCCGCTCAGCATCGACCTCTCGCGATTGGAAAAAGCCAACAGCGCCGCCGTCGCACTTCTGATCGCGTGGTTTCGAGCGGCCGAGGCCCACGAAATATCCATAGTTTTCGTAGAAGTTCCTCATGAGTTACGTAACATCATTGCGTTTTCGGGCCTCGACGAGGTACTGCCGTTAGCATGAAAAGCGCTATCCACAAACGCATTATGGAATCGATACCCGATGCCGAGGTGCAAGTCGACATCGACGGCAATCGGGCGGTGATCACCGTTGTCAGCGACACCTTCGCCGGCATGAGCCGCGTGCAGAAACATCAAGCCGTATACGGTGCAATCGAAAGTTTTATCGCCGACGGTAGTCTGCATGCCGTTTCGATCAAAGCGCTGACTGCGACAGACCTGTAGATGGACAAGCTGCTCATCAATGGCGGCCGGCGCCTCGACGGCCAATTACGCATTTCCGGCGCCAAGAACGCGGCGCTGCCGATTCTCGCCGCCACCCTGTTGACCGACCAGCCGGTCGTGATTGCCAACACGCCGCATTTGCACGATGTGACGACGATGATCGAGCTTTTGGGCTGTCTTGGCGTCGACGTGGTGATAGATGAAAAACTCAGGGTCGAAGTCACGTCGAGAGAGTTGCAGCATTTGCGCGCGCCTTA
>CBDTZM010000158.1:0-5363 GCA_965364915.1 uncultured Pseudomonadales bacterium
GCCGAGTCGTAGAGTTGCGCTTTCTCTTCGGCGGTGTGCGGGGCGTGATCGGTGGCGATTACGTCGATGCGATCTTCACGTACCGCTTGCAACAAGGCTTCGCGGTCGCTCGGTTGCTTGATCGCCGGATTGCATTTGATGTCGGCGCCCTTGTCCGGATACCAGGTGGCGTCGAAGAATAGGTGGTGTACGCAAGCCTCGGCCGTGATGCGTTTGTCGGCAACGTCTCCGGCGGTAAACAGCGCCAGCTCTTTTTCGGTCGTGAGGTGCAATATGTGCAGTTTGGAGCCGTGACGCTGGGCTAACTCTACGGCGAGCGACGACGACTTGTAGCAAGCCTCGACCGATCGAATGTTGGGGTGTTCTTCGAACGGAATGTGCTCGCCGTAGCGATCTCTGGCTTTACGTTCGTTGGCCAAGATCGTCGGCGTGTCTTCGCAATGAGTAGCGATGAGCAGGGGGGTCGAAGCAAATATAGCTTCCAACGTTTCTACGTTATCGACCAGCATGTTGCCGGTGCTCGCACCCATGAACACCTTGATGCCGCACGTTGTCGCGGCATCGACGGATTTGATGTCTTCGAGGTTATCGTTGGTTGCACCCAGATAGAAGGCGTAGTTGGCAGCCGATACCGCGTCCGCGCGTCGGTGCTTGTTGGTCAACGCGCGCTGATTGATGGTGAGTGGATTGCAGTTGGGCATCTCCATGTAACTGGTGATGCCGCCGGCTATCGCAGCTCGCGATTCGGTCTCGATCGTGCCTTTGTGTTCAAAACCCGGTTCACGGAAATGCACCTGGTCGTCGATCATGCCGGGAATCAACCAAGCGCCATTGGCGTCGGTCACGGTTGCTTCGGTAGCGGGTACGGAACCGATCGCTTCGATGCGACCGTTTTCGATGAGGACATCGCCTTCGCGGATGCCGCCTTCGTTGACGATGCGGGCATTGGTGATGCGATGTCGTGTCATGTCCGAATTTTCACTTCGCCCTCGATCTCGACCGGCACGCCGAACGGTAGCTCGGCCAGGCCGACAGCTGATCGAGCGTGGGCGCCGACCTCGGGTCCGAACACGTCGATGATGAGCTCCGAGCATCCGTTGATGACACCCGGCAGCGCGTTGAAACCGGGTGCGGCATTGACCATACCAAAAAGCTTGATCCAGCCGGTGACCCGGTCCAGATCATCGAGGGCCTGCTTGAGGCTCGCGAGGAAGCCGAGGCCGACCAACCTGGCGGCTTGGTAGCCTTGATCAGCCGTCAATTCCGCGCCGACCTTGCCGAGCGGCTTGGCCATAGCGCCGTTCGCGTCAAGGGGTACGTGGCCGGAGAGCACGGCGCGTTCGCCGTCGATGCGGACCAGATCGAAGGGTAACGAGCCCGTGTTCATGGGTTTCGGCAAAACGATGCCGAGCTCTTCCAAGCGTTTTTCGATACGAGCCATTGCCGACCTCATTGCGCGAATTCACATATAGCCTACGTGGGTTGCGGGTCGCATACCAGATGGTAACTGCGTCACATTGCCCAGCCGACCACTACCTATACTCGTCCCGTTCACACAGGAGATAGTGACATGCGTGCATTCATTGCATTGATTACGCTGGCGTGTATTGGTTCGGCCCAGGCCGATACATTGCTCGGTATCTACGCGGGAGCCGGGACGTGGAAGCAGGACTATTCCGGCGATGCCGCAGCGTTTGGTACCGCGATCGATCTCGAGGACGATCTTGGATTTACCGATGAGACCAACAACATACTGTACGCGGCGTTGGAACACGGCGTGCCCGTGCTACCCAACATTCGCGTGCAGCATTCGAACATCAGTATCGATGCCGACAATACGTTGTCGCGAACCATCGATTTCAACGGGGTGACGTTTCCGTTGAATGAGACCATCGCAACGGAACTCGATCTCACCCAGACCGATTTAGTGCTGTACTACGAAATACTCGACAACGTCTTTTCGTTGGACGTGGGATTGGCCGTGCGCTGGGTGGATGGTCATATCGATTTAGCCTCGTCCGTTGCCTCGACCCGTGCCGAGTTCAAAGGTGCTCTACCCATGCTCTACGGCAAGGTTCGAGTCGATCTGCCGTTCTCGGGGTTCTGGCTCGGCGCAGAGGCTCAGGGGCTAGGCTACGACGGTAGCCAACTCTTCGATGCCAACGTGCAGTTGGGTTGGGAATCTCCGATCGGCTTGGGACTCGAAGCCGGATGGCGCACCTATCACCTGGAATTGGATGACGTCGACGACTTCTCCGATGCCAGCATCGATGTCAGCGGACCCTACGCGGCACTCAACTACCACTTCTAGCGTCTCACGGACCAATTCGTGAGCGTGTTGCTTACACGCTCACGATTGGTGTCATACTTTGCGGATGAGCCGTCCCCTTGTCCGTGAATTGCTGCGCGCGAATCTTCCAAGCCGTTGCCTGATTACCGAGCCAGCGGCGCTCAAACCCTATGAGACGGATGGTCTAACCGCCATACGTGAGATGCCCTGGTTGGTCGCGTTGCCGGAGACCGAGGTGCAGCTCAAAGCGGTGATGCGCATCTGTGCGCAGTATGACGTTCCGATCGTGCCTCGGGGCGCCGGAACGGGGCTCTCTGGTGGTGCCCGGCCAGTCAAGGACGGCATCGTGCTCGGCTTGTCCAAGCTCAACAAGATTCTCGAGATCGACCTGGATAATTGTGTGGCGCGCGTGCAACCGGGCGTGCGCAACCTTGCCATCACCGAGGCGGTCGCTGAACACGGTTTGTACTACGCACCGGATCCGTCCTCTCAGATTGCCTGCAGTATTGGCGGTAACGTCGCAGAAAACTCGGGCGGCGTACATTGTTTGAAGTACGGTCTGACCGTGCACAACGTATTGGGCTTGAAGGTCGTCACTGCGCTCGGCGATACGTTGAACATTGGTGGAAAAAGCCTCGACCCTCCGGGATACGACTTGTTGGCCTTGATGTGTGGGTCCGAGGGCATGTTGGGCGTGGTGACCGAAGTCACCGTCAAGTTGTTGCCCGAACCTCCCGCCAAGGTGGTGGTGCTCGCGGCATACAACTCACTGCAAGAAGCCGCAGATGCGGTAACCGATATATTTCGTCAGGGTATCGTACCGGCAGGCTTGGAGATGATGGACAAGCTTGCCATTCAGGCGGCTGAGGATTTCGTGCACGCCGGGTATCCACGTTCTGCCGAGGCGATACTGCTGTGTGAGCTCGACGGCGACGATGCGGAAATCGCAGATCTGGAAACCGTGGTGGTTCGTATACTAAAGGCAGCCGGCGCGTTCGAAGTACAACAGGCCCGAGACCCGCTCGCCCAGGCGCGAATGTGGCAAGGCCGCAAGGCTGCGTTTCCTGCGGTAGGGCGTATCTCGCCCGACTACTATTGCATGGACGGTACCATTCCCCGTCGGCAACTAAGCCAGGTACTCGAAGCGATTACCCAACTGTCCGTTACGTTCGGGTTAGGTGTGGCCAATGTGTTTCATGCCGGTGACGGTAATCTGCATCCGCTGATTCTTTACGACGCCAACGTGCCGGGCGAACTCGACAAGGCCGAGGCCATGGGCGGCAAGATATTGGAGTTATGCGTGGCGTCGGGTGGCTCGGTCACCGGTGAGCACGGCGTTGGTGTGGAGAAGCTCGACCAGATGTGCGTTCAGTTCAACGAAGCCGAACTGCGACAGTTCGAACGCGTCAAGGAGGCATTCGACCCGGAGCGGTTGCTGAACCCCGGCAAAGCCATCCCCACGCTCACGCGCTGTTCCGAACTCGGTGGCATGCATGTGCACGGAGGCAAATTGCCGTTCCCCAAGATGGAACGATTCTAGTGGCGGATTCTAGTGGCAGGTCCTAGTGTCAGATAGAGACGATTCAGAACGACTGACTCACGTGATCGGTGAGGCTTCCGCATCGAGGCAGCAGCTGTCGATTGTCGGTATGGGTAGCAAACATTGGTTGAGTGCGCCGGTTGAGGGGCAGCTGCTGTCGGTTGCCGAGCACACGGGCGTCGTTGAGTATCGACCCGAAGAACTCGTGATTACGGCAAGAAGCGGCACGCCGCTCAAGGAACTCAATCAGTTGCTCAGCCAACATCAACAACGGTTCCCATTCGAACCACCTACCTTTCGGGGCAGGGGAACGTTGGGGGGTGCCGTGGCGGCAGGCATTTCGGGACCCGGGAGACCGTGGTGGGGTTCCGTTCGCGACGCTGTGCTGGGGGTAGAGATGGTCAACGGCCTCGGTGAGCGTCTCGTATTCGGCGGTCAGGTGTTGAAGAACGTTGCCGGCTATGACTTGTCGCGCGTGCAGGTCGGCGCAATGGGAACGTTGGGTCTATTGTTGAGCATTAGCCTGAGAGTGAGCCCGGAACCCCAGACAGAACGCACTCAAGTGCTCGATGTGGGTCTCATCGACGCGTTGGATATCATGCGCCGATGGGCGCGCCAATCGCTGCCGATCACCGCGACTTGCTATGTCGATGGCATGTTGCACGTGCGCCTTTCCGGAACCGAGTCCTCGGTGTTGTCGGGTGCCAACCGGGTGGGCGGCAAGACGGTAGACGATCGTTTGTTCTGGCCCGCCGTACGGGACCGTGATTTGGCGCTTTTCAAAACGGCCGAGCCGCTATGGCGTATCAACTGTCCACCGGCCGCGCCGTTGCCGCCCGGGCCACCTGGGAACGTATCGCTAGAGTGGGGTGGTGGGCAGCGTTGGTGGCGTACCGATCTGCCGGAGGACGAGGTAACCGCTTATGCCGACGCGCATGCTGGCACTGCACGGCTGGCTTGGGCATCGCCGGTATTTGCCGCCTCGTACATGCATCGGCTGAAGCTTGCGTTTGACCCGTACAATGTGCTGAACGCTGGACTGGTTCATGCAGACGCGGCTGCCTGAAACTCTACGTCAAACCCCAGAAGGTCAACGCGCCGACACCATCCTGCGCAGCTGCGTGCATTGTGGCTTCTGCAACGCGACCTGCCCAACCTATCAAGTGCTTGGCGACGAGCTCGATGGTCCGCGCGGCAGGATCTACCTTATCAAGGAGTTGCTCGAGACCGGCGGTCGACAGCAGGCAGCAACTGCGCAGACGCATCTGGATCGCTGTTTGACGTGTCGCGCGTGCGAGACGACTTGCCCATCCGGGGTCGAGTTCGGTGAGCTGTTGGAGATTGGCCGGGAAGCGCTGCAGACGACCGATCGGCGATGGCGCGACGCTTTCACGAGGCGCTGGTTGGGTCGCGTGCTGCCCAATCCAGGCAAGCTTGCCCGGTGGGCCGCGCTGGGCCGTCTTTTCAAGTGGCTTTTACCCAAACGTCTCGCTAGCCAACTACCGGGCAGGGCCAAACGCCGAGGGCGAAGCC
>CBDTZM010000159.1:0-5357 GCA_965364915.1 uncultured Pseudomonadales bacterium
CTGCCGCAAGATATCCTGCCCGGGGTTCTCCAGGTAATTGCGCAAGAAAGCCGCCCATTCTTTCCGGGGCAGGCCATACCGCTGCTCTTGGATGCCGAGAGGTGGAACCCGACGCTGCAGACCATCCAAGAACGCAAACTGGATGTGGTCGGCCTGATCGCCACTCGTGGCGAGTTGCCCGAAAACGTGGCACCAGAAAACCTCTTCGAGATGGGTACAGCGTGCCGCATCCACCGTATCAATCAGGCAGAAGGCCACATCCAAATATTGCTGGAAGGCCTACAACGTTTTCGCGTCCGCCGCTGGATCACCGAGAGCACGCCGCTGACGGTGGCACCGCAGTACTTCCCTCCGAGGGCGCCAAGCGACACTGCGGAAGAAAAGGCGTACGCGGTCGCCATCATCAACACCATCAAAGAGCTCATCCCGTTGAACCCGCTGTACGGCGAAGAGCTCAAGGTCTTCCTTGCCCGTTCAAACCCCAACGAGCCGTCGGTGCTCGCCGACTTCGCCGCGGCACTGACAACCGCTTCCAAGGAAGATCTACAGGCGGTTTTGGAGACGACCGCGGTCCAGAAGCGGCTGGAGAAAGTTCTGACGCTCTTGCATCGTGAAGTACAGATCGCTCAGGCGCAGATGGAAATTCGCCAGCATGTCGAAGAGGAGATTCAAGGTCACCAGCGCGAGACCTTCTTGCGCCAACAGCTGAAATTCATTCAACAAGAACTCGGTATCACCAAGGACGACAAAACCGCCGAAATCGACGAATTTCGAGCGCGCCTCGAAGGCAAAGCGGTACCGGCCGCCGCCCAGCAAAAAATCGACGACGAGCTAACGAAACTCTCGCTCTTGGAGCTCGGCTCGGCAGAGTACGGTGTCACCCGCAACTACCTGGAATGGCTGACGGCGGTGCCTTGGGGAACATACACGGAAGACACCAACGACCTAGCATCCGCCAGGAAAACCCTAGCAAAACACCACGAAGGCCTCGACGACGTCAAGGCGCGCATCGTCGAATTCTTGGCACTCGGCATCATGAAAGGCGACGTGGCCGGTTCGATCATTTGCCTAGCCGGTCCGCCGGGTGTCGGCAAGACGTCGCTCGGTCGTTCTATCGCCGAGGCCCTCAACCGCAAGTTCTACCGATTCTCGGTCGGCGGTATGCGCGACGAAGCCGAGATCAAGGGTCATCGCCGCACCTATATCGGGGCGCTACCCGGCAAGCTCGTGCAGGCATTGAAGGACACCGGCGTGGCCAACCCCGTCATCATGTTGGACGAGATCGACAAGATCGGCGCGTCCTACCAGGGCGATCCGGCATCCGCGCTTCTCGAGGTGTTGGACCCGGAACAGAACGGCAGCTTTCACGATCACTACCTGGACGTCGATCTCGATCTATCCAAGGTGTTGTTCATTTGCACGGCCAACCAGCTGGACACCATTCCTGCTCCGTTGTTGGACCGCATGGAGATCATCCGTTTATCCGGCTATCTCGACGTCGAAAAGCTCGCCATCGCCAAGAAGCACCTCCTGCCCCGCCAGCTACAGCGCGCAGGGCTCAAGAAACGCGGCGACGTCAAGCTCGACACCGGTGCGTTGAAGACCATCATCGAAGGTTACGCTCGAGAGGCAGGTGTGCGCCGGCTCGAAAAGGCGCTGGCCGCCATCGTGCGCAAGTGCGTGATCAAGCTCCTGGAAGGCGCCAAGCCGCCTATCGCGGTCAGCAAGACTGACGTTCACGAGTATCTGGGGCCACCTCTGTTTGCTCCGGAACCTCTACAAAAGGGTATCGGTGTGGTGACCGGGCTTGCCTGGACCGCACTCGGCGGGGTCACCCTTACGGTGGAAGCGACTCGCGTACACGACCGTCAACCGGGTTTGCGCATCACCGGGCAGATCGGCGACGTCATGCAAGAATCCGCCAACATTGCCTACAGCTACCTGCTAGCCAATCGCGAACGCCTGGGTCTGGACGACGCATTCTGTGACCACGCGTTTATCCATCTGCACGTCCCTGCGGGCGCCACCCCTAAGGATGGTCCAAGCGCCGGCATCACCATCGCTACCGCTTTGTTGTCGTTGGCGAAGGGTACGCGACCACGCTTAAACGCGGCGATGACCGGCGAGTTGACGCTTACGGGTAAGGTCTATCCGGTGGGCGGCATCCGCGAGAAACTGCTTGCGGCCAAGCGTCAGAAAATCAAACAGGTGATCTTGCCTGCCGCCAATCAACGCGACTACGACGAAGTACCGGAACACATTCGCAATGGGATCACGGTACACTTCGTCGCGAACTTCGAGGATGTGGTCGCGCTCGTCTTTTGATGCCCGAAATTCCAAACCCGCACGCGCTTGCCTCGATGCTTCTAACCGTTGTGGCGCTGTATCTGTTCAGCCGCGACCGTATTCGCCTGGAGATCTCCAGCTTGGGATTGGTGGCTTTGCTCGCCGTCGGCTTTGCCATCTTTCCCTACCAAGACTTCCGCTCGACGGAGTTCTTTTCCGGATTCGGTCACGAGGCGTTGATCGCCGTTTGCGCGCTCATGGTGCTCGGCCAAGGATTGGTGACGACGGGCGCGCTGGAACCCGTGGGTCGATTGCTTGGACGGTTTTGGGGTAAGGCGCCGTTCTTGTCCTTTGCCGCAACACTCGTCGTCGGTGCGGTGTTGTCGGCGTTCATCAACAACACCCCGATCGTCGTGCTGCTCTTGCCCATCCTCATTAGTGTTTGTTTGCGGACATCCACCTCTCCCTCAAAAGTCTTGATGCCCATGGGCTTCGCGACGTTGATCGGCGGCATGGGTACCACCATCGGTACGTCGACCAACCTCTTGGTGGTGAGCGTGGCCGCCGATCTCGGACTACCCCGATTCGACATGTTCGATTTCCTCTATCCGGCTGCCATCGGTGGCGGCGTGGCACTCGTGTATCTATGGCTGATCGCACCGCGACTGCTGCCGGACCGCGATATCGACCTAACCAACGCATCGCCGCGGCTTTTCGAAGCGCGCCTGCACCTGAACGAAGAATCGCCCGTTGTCGGGCAGACGCTTGCAGACGCCATCGCGACCGCAGGCGGCGATTTGAGCGTCACCCGTATCCGCCGCGGCGACACGTTCATCATGCCTTTGCCGGACGTGCAGCTGCGTGCCGGCGACCGGTTGCGCGTAACCGACACACCGCAAAAACTCAAAAGCTTCGAGGATGCTTTGAAAGCCACGTTGTATGGCGACGATCATGTCGTCGACGAGGAACATCCCCTCGCGGCAGAAAACCAGATGCTTGCGGAGGTCGCAGTCGTTCAGGGCTCATCGCTGGACCGCACAAATTTGCGCTTCGCACGTTTTCTCAATCGCCACCAACTCGTGGTATTGGCCCTGCATCGCGCCGGCAAAGATATCTGGCGGCCTCGGGAGGACATCGAAGACGTCATCCTGCAACCCGGGGATATCCTCCTGGTACAAGGCTCCCGGGAACAGATCGCCGGTTTGAAAAAGAGCACGGAGTTCTTGGTCTTGGATGCCAGCATCGACCTGCCGAGTACCAGTAGGGCGCCCATGGCGTTGTTGATCCTCGCCGCCGCCATCACCCTTGCGGCGACCGGCGTCATGCCCATCGCTGTCAGCGCGGTCGCCGGTGCAGCCATCATGCTACTGACGCGTTGTCTGAACATCGGTGCGGCGATACGCGCCATCAGCCCGTCGGTGTTCTTCGTGGTGGTGGCCAGTTTAGCGCTCGGTCGCGCCCTGATCGAAACCGGCGCCACCCAATACATCACCGAAGTCTTTCTGTTCGTCACGAGCGGCGCCAGCAACACGGTGATCCTCGGCGCGTTGATGTTGCTGTTGACGATACTCACCAACGTGGTCTCGAACAACGCAGCGGCGGTCATCGGAACGCCCATCGGCATCGGTATCGCCCAGCAACTGGGATTGCCGCCGGAACCGTTCGTGCTCGCCGTGTTATTCGGCGCCAACATGAGCTACGCGACGCCTATGGCGTATCAAACCAATTTGTTAGTGATGAGCGCGGGCAACTACCGCTTTTCGGAGTTCGTGAAGGTCGGTGTGCCGCTAACGGTGTTAATGCTCTTTACGCTGACTTGGGTATTATCGTCGATGTATTTTTAACGCAGTGATCTCAAGACGACCACTACCTCGTCGAGTGATCGCACAATACCGTGCCCGAGACGCTTGACCGCATCCGAAGGCTCCACGAGATCGGGTACCTGAAACACCGTCAATCCCGCAGCGATTGCGGCGCGAACCCCGTTTTCCGAGTCCTCGCAAGCCCAACAGACATCTGACGTGAGGCCCAACCGTTGTACGGCTTCGAGGTACGGGTCGGGGTGCGGCTTGCCGCTCGAGGTTTCTCCGCCGCAAACCAGATGCTCGAAATGACCCGAGAGTTTCGCGTTGTCGAGCTTGGCCACGGTCGTCTCGCGGCGAGTCGACGTTGCGAGCGCCATACGCACCCCATGGCCGCTCAAGAACTCGAGCAACTCCACAGCGCCCGGTTTGACGTCGATGGGGTGGTGCAGCACACGGGCGTGATACAGCTCATCCCAACGCTCTCTGACCGCGTCCCATGGAAACTTGGCACCAAAGTTGCCGCACAAGATTTGTTCGGTGGCCGAGTACGTCGAGCCAATGCACAAATCGTAGACATCAAGATCCGGTTCCCAGTCGCAAGCGCGGCACGCCGCTACAAAACACTGGCGCGCGACTCTCTCCGAATCTAGCAGCAACCCGTCCATGTCGAACACCACTCCCCGCGGCCACTGAATCTTAGGTTTTTTCAGTGCTCGATTTACCCGGCGGCGGCCACCAAGTTGTTCAACACGTACTGCAGAATGCCGCCGCTTTTGAAGTAGGCAATTTCGTTTTCGGTATCCAAGCGGCTCTGTACTTGAATGATTTGCTCTCCACCGTCAGCGTCCTTGACCACGAGTTCCAGGAGTTGCCTTGGCGTCACCTCCGTGACCCCGGCGGGTAGCCGGATATCGATAATCTCATCGCCCGACAAATTCAGGCTTTTGCGGTTGTCGCCATCCCGAAACACCAGCGGTAGAACACCCATACCGATGAGGTTAGAGCGGTGAATACGTTCGAAGCTTTCGACAATGACCGCTTTGACGCCAAGCAACCGCGTGCCCTTGGCCGCCCAGTCGCGGCTCGAGCCAGTGCCGTATTCCTTCCCGGCGAAAACCACCAACGGGGTTTCCTCGCCTTGATAGCGCATCGCGGCATCGTAAATGCTGAGCTCATCGCCCGAAGGAATATGTTGGGTATAGCCGCCCTCCGTTCCCGGAACCATCTCGTTGCGGATGCGGATGTTGGCGAACGTGCCGCGCATCA
>CBDTZM010000160.1:0-5348 GCA_965364915.1 uncultured Pseudomonadales bacterium
ACTGGCGACCTTGACGTTGGCAACGTCACGCTCTACCAACTGAGCTAGCCCCGCTTGGGCGTTCCGCGGCCAAATCCACGGAAGGGGGCGCATTTTATAGAAAGCTCGGTCGAGGTCAAATACCCCCTAGATCATTATCATTGACGTGAGGCGATCGCGAGCGTATTGCCGCCGGGGTCCTTGAAAAACGCCATCCACTCCTCGGTGCCGGGATTGTCGAAAGCGCCATCCTCATCCTTGTGGATCATGTGCGGCTCGCCGTCGAACGTCACCCCTTGTGCAGCCAAGCCGGTGTACGCCGCATCTATGTCATCGACCCAAAAGTACAGCGTAGCCGGGGCAGCGTTCGCTTCGAACATCACACGCACACCGTGAAAATCGAAGAACAATATGCCGGGCGGGTCGAACACGGCAATGAACTTCGCCCCAAGCGTCTCTTGGTAGAAGCGCTGCGTTTCTGCCAAGTCGCCCGCATGTGCGGCAATTTGATGAAGCCGAGTGATTCGCATCTTTGTTCCCCAACCTGTAAGCTTTCGATAACTTAGCAATGCTAATCAAATAATTTAGCAATACTAAATAAATGTCAAGCCAAAACGATTTCGCTCTGCGTCTAAACTCGTCGGTGACCCACCTGATTCGACGCATTCGCCGCATCGACGAGGCCCAGGGCGTCGGGCGCGCGCGGCTGTCGGCACTGGCCGTGCTGCACTTCGGGGGCTCGCGTTCGATGACCGAGCTGGCACACACCGAACTCGTCACGCCGACGACGATGCATCACATCGTCAAGGGTTTGCTGCAGGACAAGCTGATCCGCAAGGTGCCCGACAAGCAAGATAAGCGGCGCCAAATCCTCAACCTGACAGCCAAGGGACGGCGCGTCATCGTCAAGGCGCAGGTTGCGCGAGTCGCATTCTTGAACAAGCTGCTCGATGGCCAACCCCGGAACCGCATCGCCCAAGCGCTAGCGCTACTTGAAGCATTAGACGGCTTGGGAGCCTCTGATTAATTCGTCACTAAGCCGCTCTCAATATCCGCCTGGATCGCATCCGGGTCGCGCGCTTGGCGATCGCCCATGCCGCCTCCGCCGGGGGTTTCCAGCACCAAAGTCGCCCCGGGCGGTATCAAATCCTTGCCCTTTCCCGGTAAGTCGACGCCCTCCTTGAGGTACACGCGCCCAGCGACGCCATCACCCCCACCGCGGCGCCCACGCGCCGGAAACCGAATGCGATCGAACATCTTGGAGATATAGAAGGCGGCGCCCTGTCGATGGCTGATCTCGATGATCTGTCCGAGACCACCGCGGAATTGTCCGGCGCCGCCGCTATCCGGGCGATATTCCTTGCGCCAGATGACGAGTGGGGAGGTGACTTCGTTAATTTCCGTCGGCGTCGTGCGCACACCGCTCGGAAACGCCGTCGTGGACAGACCGTCTTTGTGTGGCCGCGCGCCCGTTCCGCCGTTGAATATCGGGTTGATCACAAAGTTGTCGCTCGCCGTGTTGCCCGCACCGCCAACACCAAGGAATACCGGATTCCAAATGCACGAAGCGCCCTCGGCGGGGGTCCTGCCCGGCAGGGCTTGTTCCAGGCAACCCAGCACCACGTCGGGCAGCATCTGGCCGATCGCATGACGGGCCGACACCGCGCGTGGTGTTTCGGCATTCAATATACACCCGACGGGCGCAGTCACCTTGATGGCACGAAGAGAACCAGCATTGTTCGGAACGTCGTTGCCAACCAAACAACGCACGCCGAACGACGCGTAGGCCTCGGTGTAGGGCATCGGTACGTTGATTCCAAAGTTAGAGGTTGGCGACGACCCTCTGAAATCCACCGCGAGTTCATCGCCGGAAACGGTAAGCGATGCCACCAGATCCACTGGCTCATCGTAACCATCGATGCGCATCTGGTAGTCGAAGCGACCGTCGGGCAGCGCCTCAATCTCGCGACGCATGGCGGCGTCGGACGCCGAGAGTATCGTAGCCCCGACGTCGTCGATGCCTTCCAAATCGAAGTCGGCCAGTGTCTCGAGGAGCTGTTCCGACCCCGCATCGTTGCATGCGGCCAGAGAGTACAGATCGCCTTCGGCAACGATCGGATCCCGGACGTTGGCCGCCAATATCGCCATCAGGGTTGCGTCCAGCTCGCCCTCGCGGAACAGATACCCCATGGGAATATTCAAACCTTCCTCAAACACCTCGTTCGCGTCTGGGCCAAACCCGCGTCCGCCGACGTCCGCGATATGGCTGGTGCTCGCGAACAAGGCAACGCAAGTATCACTGGCAAAAACCGGCGATACGACCGTGAAGTCGTTGAGGTGACCCGTACCATCCCAGGGATCGTTGGTCAGCAACACGTCTCCTGGCCGCAGCCCGTCGACCGGAAACTTGGCGAGGAACTTTCCGACCGAGGACGCCATCGCGTTGACATGACCCGGCGTGCCGGTCACGGCCTGGGCCAGCATCGCGCCATCGGTATTGAACACGCCCGCCGACAGGTCGCCGGCTTCTCTCACGACAGTCGAGAACGCCGTACGCATCAACGTTTGCGCCTGCTCCTCGACGATGGCGAGCAGACGATTCCACACCAGTTGGGTCTTGATCGGATCGAGCCTAGCCATCGCTACGGTACCTCTCTATGACCAGATAGCCGAGCCGATTGACGACGGCCTGGTAGGCGCTGGTGACGACCGTCGTCGTTTGCTCCTCGACGATGAGTGCGGGACCGTTCAGGCTGTCGCCAGGTCGAAGATCCGCTCGCAGATACAGATCGGCCCGCACTTCGGCGCCTGCAATCGGATCGTATAGATCCACCTGGCTTTGCGCCGCTGCGGCGCGCTCGGAACGCGGCGCCTCGATATCGTTCGCGGTGTCGGTCGTGGTGGCCAACGCCAGCGTCCAGCTCAAAATTTCGATTTCCAAATCGGGGATGACGCGACCGTATAGCGAACGGTAAGCGTCGTGGAACGCCGATTCCATGGCCGCATTGAAATCCGGAGTATCGAGAGCGGGTACGTCAACGGCAATCTCGTAGCCTTGTCCAACGTAGCGCATGTACGCGCGTCGAGCTTCATTGAGCGGTTGCGTGGTCGCCGCGTGGACCACCGCGTACGCCTCTTCGCGAAGCTCGGCAAACAGATCTTCCACCCAGGCGCGATCGAGATCGCCCAACCGCTGATACTGGCTGCGAACGACCTCAAAGCTCACCGGCGCCAATAAGAAGCCGATCGCAGAGCCAACCCCTGCCCCACTGGGTATGACGATGCGTTCTATCTTGAGCTTGCTCGCCAGTTGGCACGCGTGCAGCGGCGCCGCGCCGCCGTACGCAATGAGCGTGCGCCCGCTATTGTCCTTACCCCACTCCACGGCATGTGCGCGGGCAGCGGCCACCATGTTCTCATCGATCACCTCGGTGATACCCACCGCGCCCTGTTGGACACTCACCGACAGCACCTGGGCGACGTCGTGTTCCACCACGCGCCGGCTCGCATCTTGATCGAGCTGCAGGGCACCGCCCGCAAACAGTTCTGGCCGCAGCTTGCCCAGCAGCACGTCGGCATCTGTCACCGTGGCCGCGTCGCCGCCGCGTCCGTACGCTGCGGGACCGGGCTCCGACCCAGCGCTTTCGGGACCTACGGTTATGTGCGACAGCTTATCGACTCTAGCGATCGAACCACCACCCGCCCCGATTTCCACCATCTCGATTACAGGTATGCGCACGGGCAGGCCTGAGCCTTTTTTGAACCGGTAGGAGCGATCTACCTCGAAAGCGCGTGACAACAAGGGTTTTGCATCGTCGATCAGGCAAATCTTGGCCGTCGTGCCGCCCATGTCGAAGGACAAAACCTGGTCGAACCCACAGCGCGCGGCGACATGACTCGCGAGTATGGCGCCACCGGCAGGACCGGATTCCACGAGCCGAATCGGAAACTTCGCCGCGGTCTCCAAGTTGGTCAGTCCACCACCGGAGGTCATGAGCAACAACGGGCATTGCAGTCCCTCGGTGTCAAGTTGCGCCTGCAGGCTCTCGAGGTAGCCTGCCATCAACGGGCGCACATAGGCGTTGGCGCACGCCGTCGAAAGACGTTCGAACTCGCGAATCTCCGGACAGACCTCGGAGGCCAGCGTGATCGACAGGCCGGGAAGTCGTGCTCGAACCAACTCGGCCACCCGCTGTTCGTGATCGGCATTCCGATAAGCATGCAGAAAACCTATCGCTATACTCTCGACCGCTTGAGCTTGCAGCGACTCGACCGCGAGCGTGACAGACCTTTCGTCAAGCGGTATCAGTACCTCCCCGTCCGCGGCCATGCGTTCGGTGATCCCCAAGCGAAGGTTGCGCGGCACCAGAGGGGCTGGCCGGTCGATATCGATGTCGTACTGCTCGAAACGGTTCTCGAACGCCATCTCGACAGCGTCCCGATGTCCCTCGGTCGTGAGCAGCGCGGTTCTTGCGCCCCGGCGCTCGATCAACGCATTGGTCGCGAGCGTGGTGCCGTGCAGGAACAAACCCACATCGGCCGCCGCGCACTGCGCCCGGGATAGTACTTGGCGCACGCCCTCGAGCACGCCATCCGCCGGGTCGGGATGTGTGGTGAGGATTTTCGTCGACACCTGGGACCCGTCAACATCCAGCACCACATCAGTGAACGTACCACCGATGTCGGCTGCAATTTTCGCTTGGCGGGTCATGTTTGCGCCGGAACGGGCTCGTTTTTCATTCGCCACAAAGAGGATTGCAATCCTATCACCAAGATGAAAACGAACATGATCGACGCCGCTATGAGCAACGCCATCTGCGGACCAAATCGTTCGACCAAGTATCCGCTAAGCAACGCACCAAGCGGTCCTGCACCCATGAAAGAGAAAGAGTAGAACCCCATGACCCGACCGCGCTGCGCATCGGGCGCCTGTTCTTGCATGATGGTTCGGGACATGGTCATCGCGATACCTCCACACGCCCCCCAAAAGAATAGCGTCGTGAGCAGCAAGGCAAAGTTAGCCGCGGTAGCCGCAACCGCGAGCACGATGGATCCTAGCAGTTGCGCGAGGATGAGTGCGCGGCCCTGTCGCTGCACATCGCCTAACCGCAACAACAGCAGAATGGTCGCGACAAGACCCACAGAATTGGTCGCATTCATCAACCCAAGATCGGCAGCCGTTCCGTCGAACACCTCCCTAACCAACAACGGCAGCGTCACGATGAACGAACCCATGAAGAGCAGACCCATCGCAAAGTTCTGCACCATGACCATGCGCATTGCGCGGTGACGCAGCACGGTTTTCGCCCCTTCCACCACCGATTGCAGCAGCGAGGGACGATCTTCCACGGGTTCCGGGGTCGTGGCGG
>CBDTZM010000161.1:0-5346 GCA_965364915.1 uncultured Pseudomonadales bacterium
CCGGGGCGCGACATCGAGGGCCGCACCGCGTAAGCGCCCGCTTTGCAACGCATCCACCAGCGCACCTTCGACCATGACCTCACCGCGCGTCACGTTGACTAGAAATGCGCCGGGTTTCATCGCCTTGAAGGCTTCGGCATCCAACATGTCTCGTGTCTCGAACGTCAACGGGCAGCAGATGCACAGCACGTCGCTCGCCCCCAACAGGTCGTTGAAGCGATCCGGTGTCTCGACGGTGGCGACCTCGGCGCTGGGAGGCACCGGATCCCGGTCTAGCGCGCGTACCTGCATGCCGAAAGCGGCGGCGCGTTTGGCCATGGCGCGACCGGTACCGCCAAATCCGATGATACCCATGGTCAAGCCGGTGAGTTCGAGCTCTTCGCGGCGCAGCTCTGCCCGGTGATTCCAGCTGTCCGGCCCCAGACGATAAGCCCCGGCGAGCTGCCGAGTCAGCGTGAGCAGCAGGCCGAAACCATGATCCGCCAAGTGCTCGCCAACCAGGCCTTTCTCGCTGGTCAGAACCACGGTGGAATTGACGAACTCCGGGTATAGGAACATATCCACGCCCGATGCGATGGCGTGCACCCAGCGCAATTTCGCTGCGGCTTGGAAAAGCTCCGGGGGTACCATGCCCAAGATCACTTCCACGCCTTCTGCGTGGTCGACGGCTTCTCGCTGTCGACAGACGACAACGTCGGCTCCGGGACCCGCGGCGTTCTCGATGCGTTGCATCTCGTCGTCCGCAATCGTAGGAAGGGTTAACCCGGGTATGACCAGAATCTTCATTGGATGTTTACACTCACTGCGCCGAGGCCGGCATTGAAATGTCCGGTAAAGCGCCCCGGGTTAAGCGGGGCACGGGTAAACGCGCCGGTGATGACATAATCGCCTGCGGACAGTGCCAACCCGTACTGCGCCAAACGGCGCGCCAATCGCGCGATGGATTCGAAGTGATCATCGATGTGCCCTTCGGTCGATACTCGGTCGACCTCGGTGCCGTCATGCGTAAGGGTGACGACTAGGCTATCGAGTTCGGTGGGTGTGGGTCGGAACTCCCCGACCACGAGCCCCCAGTTGGATAGATTGTCGGCCACCCGGGCGGCGGGCTCCGAGCCATCGGCGATGCGCCGTTGGTTCACTTCGAAAGCCGGGGCGGCACCGTCGACGGCCGCCAATGCGGCGTCTCGAGTCGCGTGGCCGTCGAGCGGTCGACCCATGCGAAAACACACCTCGTTCTCGACGACGCCGCGCCCGATGGCGGCCGCTTGGATGTGATCGTTCGATCGATGTACGCGACTCTTGAGGATGAAGCCGAAGGGGCGAATGTCCGGACCGAACGCGTCGCGGGACCGGCCCGACGTGAGACCCAGCTTCCAGCCGCCGATAACCTCGCCCTGTGCCTGCCAACGTGCGAGCACCCGCGCTTGCGCCGTTTGCGCCTCGTCCACCGAAAGTGTCCCGGCGTCGATCGGTTGTGGCGGATCATTGGCCGCCGCCCAGGCCTGATCGACAATCTGTGTCAATGGATCGTTGTCCATGGTGCCCCCCGCAGAGGTGTTTAGGGTACATTAGGGTCAGGCAGCGGAGGAAGACCATGCGCAACGGATTCAGAATACTCGACACAGACGCGCACCAGATGGAACCGCCCAAGATGTGGGCGCAATACATCGACCCGCAGTTTGCCGATCGGGCCCCGGCCTCCGGGGACATGGGCGGCGGGCGCAAGGGCATGATGTGCGAGGGCGAACCTCTGGCCAAGCAAGACGGCTCGTACCCGATGCACTCGAAAGAGTTCTTGGAAGCTGCAGGTCAAGCGATGAAGCGTTTTCAAAGCGCTCGGGACGCCGGGTTCAACCCCGTAAGCCGCGTACACGACATGGACGAGCAGGGCGTCGACGCTCAGGTCATCTACCCGACGGTGGGCGGCCAGTTACTGGGTAAGCCGTTTCACGATCTGGATTTGTTGGCGGCCTCCTGCCGCGCTTACAACGATTGGAGCCTCGAATACTGCAGCCATGCGCCGGAAAGGCTGCGAATGGCCGCGATGTTGCCGGTGCAGGCCGTGGATTATGCCATCGAGGAGGTAGGCCGCATGGAACGGCTGGGTGCCGCGTGTTACTACGTGCGCCCCAATCCGATTGCGGAACGCAATTTGTACCATGAGGACTACGATCCTCTCTGGACGGCCATCGAGGCAACCGGCAAACCCATCTGTCTGCACGATTCCGGCTCGCCCTACTGGCCGTCCTTCGGCGAACGTATGGATACGCACACCTCGGGACACATCATTGCTCATCCGTTCGAGGCGATGGTTGCCATGATGTCGCTCATCTGGTTCGGCGTGATCGAACGCCACCCCAACCTCAAAGTCGTGCACGTCGAGGCTGATGCGGGTTGGTTGCCCTATTGGCTGCAACGCATGGAACAACACTACGATTTTTCCGGCAAGGCCGAGCATCCGGCGCTCAACAAACGACCTACCGAGTATTTCAAAGCCAACTTTCTGGTAGCGGCGCGGGGCGATGAGATGACGTTGCCGGCGGCGGTGGAGTTGGTTGGCGCCGACTACCTGACGTTCAATACCGATTACCCGCACCCGGACGGTACCTGGCCTTCCGGTATGGCGGATTTGGAGAAACAACCGATCTCCGAAGACGCCAAGCGCAAGATTTTCTGGGACAACGCGGCGCCGCTATTCGGCCTAGCCGCGTAACGGGAGAGGCCAACATGAGCATCAAACCCATCTTCGAGACAGTTGAGCAAGTCAAGAAAGGCATCGACAACCTATCGGTCGACGACCTCAAAAAGGAGCTCGAACGCGATGACCTTCTACTCATCGACATACGGGAGATCCAAGAGCATGTCGATCTCGGTACGATTCCGGGCGCAACGTTGGCGTCTCGCGGTATGTTGGAGTTCTGGGCCGATCCCGCGAGCCCGTACTACCGCGATTACTTCACCGAGGACAAACGTATCATTTTGTTTTGCGCCGGCGGCGGCCGCTCTGCGTTCGCGGCACAAGCGTTGAAAGACATGGGCTACGCGGATGTCGGTCATCTCGAAGAGGGTTTCACCGGTTGGGCGAAAGCCGGCGAGCCGGTGGAGGAGACCGCTTCCAGCAGCCGTTGGATGCGTAAGCCGAAGGAGGCGCGTCCGTCCGTATGGATCGGGCATATGGTCATGCCGGTCGCCGATGTGGCGGCGAGCAAGGCATTTTGTATGGAACTCGGCATGCGCGACGTACTCCCGGATGCTACCGAGATCGGCATTCTGGAGCTACGCGGCGGCACGCACCTAATCTTGTCGTCGGCCGATACCCCTGTCGAGCCGGAGGCAGGCGCGCCGTTCGATTTGATGGTGGAAGACGTCGATGCCGCACACGCGGATTACAGCGCCAAGGACCTGCAGCCGAGCGAGATCCAGGACGGGAGAATTCATCGGTCGTTCACGGTCACCGAGCCCGGCGGCCATGTGATTACGGTCAACTCGACCCACGTCTCGGACTTGCCGGTCTAAAGCCAATCCTTGAGCAACCGTCGAAACCCCCAATAGACCCCGGCAGCGACGAGTAACACCAGCGCCCAGCGCAGGCCGGATGCCAGCATGGCCATGCTCCATGACCACGCGGGTATGTCAAACAGCACGAACGTCGCATAGCGTTCCGCCAGCCAATGCCAGGCACTATGCGCGATGAGGGCAGATAGCAGCAAGACCGTGGCGCGCTCGGGTAGGTAGCGAAGCAACCCGCGTAGCAGCGGAATTGCGATGAACAGGACGGCAATTTGGCCTATTTCGATGCCGACGTTGAAAGCGAACAGGCTGGGTACGACGTGATCGGCGGCAAACTGCAAGTTGGACGACAGTGTGTAAGCGAATCCAAAACCATGTACCAAGCCAAAGCCGAAGGTGACCGGCAAGCGCCGCTGCAAGCTGGCGCCCAGCATGTTCTCGAAGGCCATGAAAACGATGGAGGCGGCAATGAGCATCTCGATGAACGGCGCAAACCAGCCCGCCGTTGGCACGAAGCCCAATGTGGCGCAAGCCAACGTGATGGAATGCGCCACCGTGAAGGAAGTGACGATAGCGATCATGGGTTTCAGCTGCAAAAACGGGATCAGCAAACACAAGACGAATAACATGTGGTCCATGCCGGACCAAACGTGATCGACGCCCAATGTGACGAAGCTTGCGGCGGCTTGGTACCACGCCGGATCGAATGGCAGCCGGCCTGGATTGTCTTGGTAGTGAAGGCGTCGTTCGACACCGTCCGGTAGCACGAATGTCAGCGTCGTTTGAGTTGCGAGCGACAAACGTGACAACGTTGGTTCGATTGCCAATGCTGCGTCTGGATTGGCGATGTCGTAGACGAATTCGACGTCGAGCAGCGCTTGTCGCCAGGGCAATTCGATGTCGGTCGGTAGCGGGTCCGCGCGTACGTGGGCGTGAGCGGCAGCGTACGTGTCGAAGGCGCGGTTGGTGGGCAAGGCAATGCGCGCAGCGACGAGTCGTTGCCCGGTTAGCGGTACCCCGTCGGCCGTGAGGTTTAGATCTGCGGCCAGCCATAGCATGGCGGCATCGCGGATCGGAACGGCGGCGTTGGCGATGTCGAGGTACCCTGGACCCACGAGCGGAAACTCGAAATCACGCATCGCCTGTAACGGCACTCGCACGAGTGCGTGCAACTCGCCGTCGCTCGCTTTCAGCAACACTCGGACATGCACGTCGTTAGGTACTTCGTGTGCGTATACCGATTGCGTTGCGATACAACCGAGTAACACGACGGTGGACAGCAACCTAACGCTATGACGCATACAAGATCGTTGTCATGTTTCAGCGTGAACCTACGGTTAATTGCCGAGTATACTAGTGCGCTTCGCGATGGATGGAAGGGCAAACGGCAATGACAAGACGACGTGGTTTGATCGGTGGCATGAGTTTTTTCGCCGCGGTGGCCGCGCTCGGTTTCGGCCAGGTACTGCTTGACGCACCTCTGGTCGCCGAAGGGGTCGCTGCGGGCAAAGAGGCGCCTCAGTTCGAAGTCGATCCTCTGTGGCCCAAACCGCTGCCTAACCATTGGGTGCTCGGTTCGGCCATCGGCGTAGGGGTGGATTCACGCGACCATGTTTACGTCATTCATCGTCGCAATTCCTTCAATGAACGGACCGAGATCGGTGCGGCCGTCGACCCGCCGACCAGCGAGTGCTGTATTCCCGCGCCCAACGTACTCGAGTTCGATCCCGCCGGTAATCTCGTCAACGCCTGGGGCGGACCCGGCGAGGGTTATACGTGGCCCAATTCGAATCACGGATTGAGCCTCGACCACAAGGACAACATCTGGATCGGCGG
>CBDTZM010000162.1:0-5345 GCA_965364915.1 uncultured Pseudomonadales bacterium
CTGCTACGCCCGCCCAAACTTCCGCTCGAGCCAGTTGAGCGCCACACGGTTGAAGACCTCCGGCTGTTCCTGCTGAGTCCAATGCCCGCTGTCTGCAACCGTGTATTTCTCCAGATCACCGATGTAGCGTTCCATTCCGTTGGACGAAGAGGGGGGCAAGATCACATCGTGCTCTGCACCGACGTAGAGACAGGGCACGTCGATGTCCCAACTGAGCGCTGCCCCGTCCGCCCCGAGTCCGGCTCGATACCAGTTGAGGCCCCCGGCAAATCCAGTCGCCTCGAATGACGACACGTAGTAGTTCAACTCCGCCTCTGTGAGCAGCATTTCACCCTGAAAATCGCCTCGCTCTAACATCGTCAACAAATCCATGCGCCGCTCGGGTGAATCCTCAGGAAGATTCTCAAACTCGTCGACGTTCCAGAACCCGCCCTTGCGCATGAGAAATTCGAACGTCTGCCTAACATCACGGGACAGCGCCGCTTCCGCCACACCCGGCTCTTGGAATGTCCGTTGGTAAAATCGTTCGCTCGGAATGATCAACGACGGCGGCCGGTCGACCTGATTTTCCGGGCGAGGATCGAACGCCGGCGTGTTGACGCCGATCACACCGGCAACCCGATCTGGGAACAACCTCGGCATCATCCACACGACGCCGCCACCCCAGTCGTGCCCCACGAAAATGGCTTCGTCGATTGTCAACGCATCGAGCAGCCCCGCCATGTCGGCGCAGAGCTCAGCCAGTGCGTAGCTGGAAATGTCGACGGGTCTCTCGGTCAGCCCATAGCCGCGCTGATCGGGCAGAATCACCCGATATCCGGCCCCTGCGAACGCGTCGATCTGATAGCGCCAGGAATACGCAAGTTCGGGAAAGCCGTGGCAGAAAACAATCGGCAAGCCGGAGCCCTTTTCGTAGTACCCCATTCGAATGCCGTTGGTTTGCACGAACTGGGGCGCGGGATATCCGGGCGCCGGGCGCGCAGACGCCGTCGCTGACCGAACGGCGGCAGCCCATCCAATGGAGGCCGCACCAAGGGCTGCGCTGCCGGCTTTTACAAAGACGCGCCGTGACAATTTATCCATTTTCAGGTAGCGCCAATGCAATGAGTTGAGCATCACGGCCTGCGCTTAGGGTCAGGCTAATGAATTGTCGACCATCCGACTCAAACGTTACCGGAGTCCCCGAGGGCCGTCCCGGGAGGTCCATCTCGTGCACCAAGCGCCCCGTGCGTTTATCGTATGCGCGCAGTACCGATCGTGTCTGTTCCCTTTGCGCGAAGAATAGCAACGATTTGGTCAATACCGGACCGGTGCTACCCCGTTGCCCGACGGGTCCCGGGTCATCGATGCCCATATCGATGATCTTCTGTCGAATGCCGTCGCCGTTGGGCACCATCCAGATATGCTCACCGGTATTGAGCTCGATGGCGGTAATCCGACCATACGGCGGCTTGGTCAACGGTAGGCCTTGCGGTCCGGCGAGGCGCCCGGCGCGCGTTCGCCGGTATTTGAAATTCGTCTCTAGCGGATCACCTTCGACCAGCTTCACCGTCATCGGCCCAGTCGAAGACGGTATGTACATCATGCTCGTCTCGGGATCGACCGCAGCGCCCATCCAATTACCACCGCCGCCCCAACCCGGTAACTGCACGGTTCCGCGCAGCGAGGGAGGGGTGAAAATGGGACCGTGGTCGTAGTCCTGCAATATCTCCAGCGCCTCGGCGCGCAACTCTGGCGAAAAATCGATCAGCGTGGCGTCCGAGATACCTTGCAAATCGAAGGCCTTCGGCCAACTTGGGAAGGGCTGAGTCGCCGCGGCGCGCTCGCCCGGAACGTTGCTCGGTGGCACCGGCTTTTCTTCGATCGGCCATACCGGCTCGCCGGTAACCCTGTCGAGAACGTACAGAAAAGCCTGTTTGGACACCTGGGCAACGGCCTTGATCTTCTTGCCGTCAACCTCGATGTCGACCAGGGTCGGCGCCGCGGGCAAGTCGTAGTCCCAGAGACCGTGATGCACCGTCTGGAAATGCCAAACCCGCTCGCCGGTCTGCGCATCGACACACACCAAGCTCTCCGCGAACAGATTGTCTCCCAGTCGGTGACCGCCGTACCAATCGTTGGTCGGCGTGCCAACCGGCAAGTAGACATAACCCAAGTCCAGGTCAGCGCTCATCACGGTCCACACATTGGTGTTGCCGCTGTAGCGCCACGCGCCGTCCTCCCAGGTGTCTGCACCCAGCTCACGGCCTTGCGGAATGGTATGGAATATCCAGCGTTGCTCCCCGGTGCGGACATCGAATCCGCGCACGTGCCCCGGGGGCATCTCTTTGTATCGCGGCCCATCCATAATCGAGGAGCCGACGATCACGACATCGCCGACAACCATTGGAGCCGAGATGACGCTGTAGTGTTTTTTATCGATTTCGCGGCCCAGTCCTTTGGACAGATCAACCGCGCCGCCGTCTCCGAAACTCGGATCCGGCAAACCGGTCTTGGCATCGAGCGCCCAAAGGCGCGCGTCGTTGGTGGGCATGAAAATGCGAGCAGCACGTCCGTTCGACCAATACGCGACACCACGGTGGTTGAATCCGAGGTTGGTTGGACGCCCAGCCTTGCGAGACTCTGTATCGAACCGCCAAACCTCCGTGCCGGTGGCTGCCTCGAGCGCCACCACAAAGCCGAGCGGGGTGCTGATGTAGAGCGTATCGTCGATCATGATCGGCGAAGACTTGAAGCCGAAAAACGCGAGCTTGCCGTCGGCTTTCACCAGCTCGGAGTCCGGCGCGGCCCACGTCCATGCCACTTCCAAGTCGGCAACGTTGCCTTCATGGATCTGATCTAAGGGCGAGTATTTGCTGGAGCCAGGATCGCCGCCATAATATGGCCATTCGCTGCCCATCGCTGGAACCGCAACGCACGCACACAAGCACATCACAACAAGTCGCAAGCATCGACGCATTTGAACTTCTCCCAAGGGACGCCGAAGCGTAATCTATTTTGATCTAGGCGCGAAGCGAGAAAAAAGAAAACGATGACCGACGATGCAAGTTTTGAACGCGACTTTGTGGGCTATGGCGAGCACCCTCCCCACGCGCAGTGGCCGGACGACGCACGCTTGGCGATCAATTTCGTCCTCAACTACGAAGAAGGCGCCGAACTATCGTTCCCGGACGGCGACGGCATCACCGAGCGGCTGCTTACGGAGGTGCGAGCCGCACCGTCGCGCACCCGCGATCTCGGTGCCGAGAGCATGTTTGAATACGGTAGCCGCTCGGGATTTTGGCGCATCTATCGAATTTTTCGCGAACATGACCTGCCGTTGACCGTATTCGGTTGCGCCAGGGCACTCGAGCGCAATCTAGAAGCCGCTGCCGCAATTGGTGAGGCAGGCTATGACGTGTGCAGCCACGGCTGGCGTTGGGTCAATCACCTGCATCTCGAAGAGCAAGACGAACGCGAACAGATCGCGAAAGCGGTAGCGTCGATTCAACGTTCCACCGGCGAGCGGCCTTACGGTTGGTATTGCCGTTACTCGCCGAGCTTGAATACGCGGCGCTTGCTCATCGAAGAAGGCGGGTTCCTCTACGATTCGGACGCATACAACGACGACCTGCCGTATTGGACAAGCGTCGGTGACACGCCGCATCTCATCCTGCCCTACACGCTAGTGAACAACGACTTCAAAACCCCTGACAGCATCGTGACGTCGGAACATTGGTTTACGTTCATTCGCGATGCCGTCGATCTGCTGTACCGAGAGGGCGAACGCACGCCCAAGATGATGTCGATCGGATTGCACCAACGACTCATCGGCCATCCGGCCCGAGCCGCAGGTCTGGAACGACTGCTCGACTACGTGGCGCAATTCGATGACATCTGGGTGACGCGGCGAATCGACATCGCGCGACACTGGATCGCGACGCATCCATCTTCGAGATAATTGGGGTCGGCATCCTTGATGGGTCTCATACCGGGCATTCCGAGGGGTTTTTGGCGCTCAGGAGTAGCCGATCGAGAGTAAATTTTGGAGGGGCTGGTAGAGTTCTTCCAAATACGCGACGTCCTCAGCCTGCAACTCGATTTCTGCAGCCTCGACCAACTGGTCGAGCTGCTCGAGTTTGGATACGCCGACGATCGGGCAAGTAACTTCCGGCTTGTTCAGCAACCAAGCCACGGCTATCTGCGCAGGCTTCACAGCGTACTTTTCTGCCGTTGCCACAACGCGATCCGCGATCTTGAAATCCGCGGCACCGCGGTAGAGGCTTTCCGTACGTACCTGATCGCTGCCCCGCGAGCGTTCGGTCGAACCTTGGTCGAAACCACCCTTGTACGCTCCGGTCAAAATTCCCCTTGCAAGCGGCGACCAGGGTGTCAACGCAACTCCGGTTTTGGCGCAGTACGGATTCATCTCGCGTTCTTCTTCGCGATAGATCAAGTTGTAGTGGTTCTGCATGGAAACGAACTTCGTCCATCCGTGCGCCTCTGCCGTCATCTGTAGTTCGGCAAATTGCCATGCGAACATCGACGATCCACCTAGATAGAGTGCCTTACCCGCTTTCACGACGTCGTGTAAAGCTTCTAAGGTTTCTTCGATGGGCACTTCGCCATGACCTGGTACGCCATGCGGGTGTCTGTGAATGACAAGATGATCTACGTAGTCGAGACCTAGCCTCGTCAGCGACGCATCGATGCCTTCCATGATGTGTTTGCGCGTCAGACCGCCCTGGTTGGCACCGCGCCCCATAGGCATGGCAACCTTCGTGGCAAGCACGTACTCGTCGCGTGGTAACAGTTCGCGCAGTAACTCGCCGACGACCTTCTCGCATGCTCCCACGCCGTAGACATCCGCACAGTCGAAGTAGAACAAACCCCGCTCGATTGCGTCTCTGAAAATGGGTCGAGCGTCGTCGAGTCCGAGCGTCCAATCCCCCTGGTGACCTTTTCCCGGTTCGCCAAAGTTCATGGTGCCAAGGCAAAGCTTTGAAACGCGCAGGCCGCTGTTGCTGCCCAGTTGGACGGTCTTCAACATGAACTCATTCTAGGTAAAATTGACCTATCATGCAGACAAAACTAGTTAGCGGGGCAGGCATGAGCACAACGGCGGCGCAGCGGTTAGTCGACAGCCTCGTCGCGCATGGCGTGGATCGCGTTTTTTGCGTTCCGGGCGAAAGTTATCTGAATGTACTCGACGCGTTGCGCGATAGCGCTGTCGATACCATCGCCGCGCGCCAAGAGGGCGGCGCCGCCATGATGGCAGAGGCAGACGCCAAGCTCACCGGCCGGCCCGGCATATGCTTCGTCACTCGAGGACCGGGCGCGACCAACGCCAGCTCTGGCGTGCACGT
>CBDTZM010000163.1:0-5332 GCA_965364915.1 uncultured Pseudomonadales bacterium
ATATGATCGAGCAGGGCCATGGGGCGATTCTTTGTACCGGCAACACGGCCGCCTATCGAGGCGTCGAGAACTTTGCCGGATTTGCCCCGACCAAGGCCGCGCAACGCATTCTTTGTGAGTCGATGGCCCGCCATCTCGGCCCGCAAGGTGTGCACGTTGCATTTATCGCCATCGACGCGGTCATCGATGTGCCTTGGACTCGCAAGCGGTTCGCCGACAAGCCGGACGATTTCTTCTGCCATCCAAGGGATATCTCGGAAGAGTGTTACCACATCGCTCACCAAGCCAGATCGGCTTGGACCTTCAACGTTCTCATTCGGCCCTTCGGCGAAAACTGGTCAATCGCTTAAGCCTCAATTGGGTGTGATTTAGGTCACAACTTGCCCGTGCACGACGCACGGATAGGGCACTCGGAAACCCATAAAGTGTGTTGGCGCGGTGTGCGTCGAGCAATCGGTGGTTTTTGGCGCAAGCCGCAAAAGAAGTGGATTACAAGGATGGAATCGGGGCCGCCATGCCGAGACCGACTGGGTTTGTTGTTACTCTTGCGAGTGTTGCGATTGCCGTCGCGATGCTTGCGTGGTTGCTGCTGGTTGCGTCGTTTCCCTACCAAAACGCTTACCGCGATATCGATGCGAAACTACGCTATGTGAGCGACGTCGCGGCGTCTTTTGACCGACTGATTGGCTCGAGCGTTCGATCTCGCGTCGACTATTCCTCTGAACTCGGCGAGCGTGCGGCCATCTTGGCGGATACGATCATCTCGATCGACGACGAGATGCAGGATATCTACGTTGCGACATCGATTTTTGGACATCTCAGGCGCCCGGCGATGGTGGCGTTCAACTCCATCGATTCGGATCTGGGTCAGCTTCTCGATGTAGCGGAAGTCGATGGCGTTTATCAGTCGTTGGCGTTTAGAGCACACGCCCTCGAGGAAGAAGTGACGCTCTTCGGACAACACTTCGCGCAGTATGTGTCGGACTACGCGTTTGTCGAGGACGAAAGTCGGCGCTTTGTCTACCTGTTGCGTGAATCCGGCCGTGCCGAGTTTGCCGACGAGGTGTTTCAAGCAAGTACGCAGATAATCGATTTGGTTGCGTCGGGTGAACCATCCAATCTGCAATTGGTCGATGCCATCGTTGAACGTGCCACCGTACCGTCGAACACCTTGAGCGTAGAGGAACAAGCATCGTTCACGGCGCTTCTCGACACCGCACGTCGACTAGGCATTGCCCGAAGGAACTTGGACGCGGATAGGGTTGCGATGGACCTTGATGGTTTTCAGGCAGCGGCGGTCGACGTGAAGGACAGCGCGACATCCGACTATGTTTATACACTGTCGACGGTCAACGACGCTAGGGTGTTGCTCAACGTCTATACCGTGCTGCTGCTGTGCGTGCTGACCTTTTTTGGTTTGCGCCTCAGATCTAGCTACAAAGGATTGAACATCGCTCACGGCCTGCTGGAAGAGCAGGTCGGAGAAAGTTCCGCAGATTTAGAGATGGCCAACGAACAGCTTCAGGAGTCGCAGGGTCATTTGGTGCAGGCCGAGAAGATGTCGTCCTTGGGTCAGCTTGTCGCCGGTGTCATGCATGAAATCAATACACCACTTTTGGTTGTGCTCGACAACACGACCGTCAGTTTGGAGGTCGCCGGCGATCTCAGAGAATATCTCGATGTCACGATGCCGATCGTCCGGGCGAACGGTCCCAGCGAAGCTAAACGCGCCGTGCAGAACATGTTGCAGGCGCGACAATCACTCGACGTAAAGTCGGTTGAAGAGAGTGTTGCGGCAATACGGACATTGAGTGCCGGTAGCATCGAGGGGCTCAATCAGATCAGTGAACTGGTAGAGAGCCTCAAAGAATTCAGCCGCCTCGATCGTGTGATTGAGGATCATTTCGACGTGCGCGAAGGGTTAGAGAAAACATTGACCATCACCAAGAACCTCTTGAATAGAGGTATCGAGGTCGAAAAACGGTTTGACGAGGTGCCGCGTATCTACTGCTCTCCCGCACGGATCAATCAAGTGTTCATCAATCTGATTACCAATGCGGCGCACGCGATGAACGGCAAGGGTAGGCTGAGTATTAGAACCCGTTGCGCTGGCGACTGGGTGGAGATTGTCTTCGAGGACACCGGCTGCGGCATACCCGAAGAACACCTGAACAAGATCATGGATCCGTTTTTTACCACCAAACCTGCCGGCGGAGGGTCGGGTCTCGGACTCTCGATCGTACGACAGATCGTCGAGGAACATCATGGTCAGATCCTCGTCGACTCGAAGGTCGGGCACGGCACACGGATCACACTAGGCTTTCCGATCCGGGGAGAGCAGGCCGAGGAGGCTGCGTGAGTTCGGCTGCAGGCGTCGCTGTTCCTACGCCCCAAGGGTTGATGCACAGTTTTGCGCTCGCCTCGCTCATCGTCATTACCGGCGTCACCGCGAGTTGGGTGTATTTGAAACTCGACGTTGAGCAGCATGTGCTGATGCTACCGGAAATGGCGACGATCGAAGTGGCTCCCTCTGCGGAGACAGTCGATGGCGCCGCCGCTGACTGGGTGCACCGCGGCAACGGCGCGTATGCTGCCGGTCGTATTATTGAGCCGGCCACGGACAGCGCACTCTACTACTACCAACGCGCATTGAGCGAGGATGCTGCGGACGACGGTGCGCTCAACGGGGTTCGGAGAGTCGTGGCGTTGTTTTTGAACACCGCTGAAGCCGCAGTGTTCCGCAACGACTGGCAGGCGGCGCGTCAGGCTGCAGAACGCATCGTCGCCATCAATCCGCGAGAAGTAGAGGCGCTGCAGATTCTCGATCGAATCAATCGCGACGAGCAACTCGCAGTGCTAGCGCAAGCTGCGGTGCAACAGATTTCCGCCGGGCGCTTTACCAAGCCGCCGGGTACGAATGCCTTGGCGTCGTACCGGCAGATGTTGGCGCTGGAGCCCGGCAACGCCATTGCAGAGCAAGGCATCAAAGCGATCGCACAACGCTTCTTGGGCTTTGCCGAGACCACCGCATTTGCGCAGCAATACGAAAAAGCGCGCAGGTTCATCGCGACCGCAAAGTCGATCGATCCGCACGCGGCGGGCCTGGCGGAAGCCGAGGCGCTGACCGAACGCCGGTCGCAGACGGTGCAAGATCAAACGATTCAAGAGGGCTTGTTGGCCGCCGCCAGCGCGCTGGAACAGGGCCGGCTAGCAACACCCGACAAACCCAACGCCTTAGAGCTATTCAACTCGGTCCTGTCGAGAGCCCCACAGTCGGAAGCCGCGTTGCGGGGCAAAGCGTTGGTGGCCGAAGCTCTGCTCGATCGAGCGCGTAGCCACACCGATGCAGGAGATCTCGATCAAGCACAGGCGTTGATTGTGTCGGCCGCCGCAGCGGGTGCGGACGCTGATACCCTCGGCGAGCTGCAAGACGAACTTCAATACCAGCGTACGCTGGCGAGCGCACGGGGTGGAGAGTTCAACAGAATTTACCGAATCGGCGAACTCGAAACGCGCCGCCGCTTCGTACCCGAATATCCCCGTCGGGCTTCAGGCGACGGTTGGGTCGAGCTGCTGTTCACGGTTTCTGAAACCGGTCGAGTGATCGATGCACTCGTCACCGTCAGCAGCGATTCGAGGTTTGACGACGCTGCCCTGCGCGCCATCGATAGATGGCGCTTCGAGCCTTACCTGGTGAACGGACGCGCCATGCCGGTGCGCACGGCGGTCCGTTTCGCGTTCCAGGACTAAAACGGTACCTACATAGAGTCGCCGTACTTACGCAGTTCTGCACGGCCGACCACCAGATGATGCACCTCGTCGGGCCCATCGGCGAGTCGTAGCGTGCGTTGGCCGGTGTACATGCCGGCCAACGGCGTCCACTGTGAGACGCCGGTTGCGCCGTGCATCTGGATGGCTTGGTCGATGATCTGACAGACCCGTTCCGGAACCATGGCTTTGACCATGTGTACCCAGATCCGCGCTTCTTGATTGCCTAGGACGTCCATCGCTTTGGCTGCGTGTAACACCATCAAGCGCATGGCTTCGATGTCGATGCGAGCGCGTGAGATGACTTCGATGTTCTTGCCGAGCTGAGCGATGGGTTTGCCGAAAGCCTCGCGGCTCATCCCGCGGCGCACCATGAGATCCAAGGCTCGTTCCGCTTGGCCGATGGAGCGCATGCAGTGGTGGATGCGTCCCGGGCCCAACCGGACCTGAGAGATTTCGAAACCGCGACCCTCGCCAAGCAGCATGTTTTCCTTCGGTACTCGTACATCTTCGAGCATGATGTGCATGTGGCCGTGCGGTGCATCGTCGTGGCCAAACACATGCATGGGCCCCAATATGTTGACGCCGGGGGTGTCCATCGGCACTAAAATTTGCGATTGCTGGCGATGCGGCGGCGCGTCCGGGCTGGTCTTGACCATGCAGATCATGATCTTACAGCGCGGATCGCCGGCACCGGAGATGTAGTATTTTTCGCCGTTGATGACCCACTCGTCGCCCTCTAAAACGGCTTTTGTGCCGATGTTCTTGGCATCCGATGAGGCTAAGTTCGGTTCGGTCATACCAAAACAAGAACGAATCTCGCCGTTCAACAGCGGTTTCAACCATTGCTCTTTTTGCGCCTCTGTACCAACACGCTCCAGAACCTCCATGTTGCCGGTGTCCGGCGCGCTGCAGTTCAAGGATTCCGACGCAAGCGGTGTTTTACCAAGTTCGGCGGCGATGTAGGCGTAGTCGAGATTTTTGAGCCCTTCACCGGTATCGGCATCGGGTAGAAAGAAGTTCCACAGGCCGCTGTCTTTGGCCTTTTGCTTCGCGACATCCAAGAGTTCGAGCTGTCCGGGCGCCCAACTCCAGCGGTCCTCGCGACCTTCGCCGAGCGCGTAGAACTCGTCGACGATGGGTACAACGTTGTCGGCGATGTGCTTTTGCACCGCAGCCAAGAGCGGCAGCGCCTCTTCCGACATCGTCAGGTTGTACATGTCGGTGTCCAAACCGTTTCCTTCGGCCATGATTTCCCCCTAGTTGGTTTTTGGGTCGAGAAAACCGGTAATTATAGCGCTTCACGCAACGAGACGCTCACGACCCCGGCTCAAATGCTTGACACGGATCGATTATTAGCAATAATGCTAATTAAATTAATTAGCCAAATTGCTAATAGAATTAGATGCTATGACAACCCGCGCAGAACGCGAAATCGCAGAGTTGGAAGGGCTGTTTCGAGGCCTCGCGCACCGCGTCCGCCGGCACATCATGATGGTGGTCGAGGCCGGTGGCGGACGGGTCAGTGCGGGTGCCATTGCCGATCGGTTCGCCCATACCTGGC
>CBDTZM010000164.1:0-5310 GCA_965364915.1 uncultured Pseudomonadales bacterium
GTTGAGGTTCCGAACCTCGACGAGGTAGACCTTGAAATCATCGGAGTTTTCTTCGAGGAAGCCGATGAAATTTTGGAAACGATCGAGCAGAACATTCAAGACTGGTCAGTCGAGACGGGCAACCTCTTGTTCCTCGAGAATCTGTTGCGCGGTCTGCACACGCTGAAGGGCGGTGCAAGGTTGTCGGGCCTCATGGAGTTGGGTGATCTGACCCACCAGTTCGAATCGTTTTTAGTTGATGCGCAAGAGTCTGGCGCTACCGTCGACGATCGCATGTTCCAAAAGCTACATGACCGCCACGATGAGTTGGTCGGTCTGTTGAACCGTACGAAAGAGGCAGTCGACCTCGATGCATCGGCACCGCAAGCCCAACCGGTCGCGTTGGCCGACGAGGTTGCCACCCAGCCAGAGCCGCAAAGCGACCTGGAAGCGGCGCAAGCAGAACAATCGCCTGCGGAGACCGCGCAACCGGACGCACGTGCCGGACAAGAGATGGTTCGTGTCGGCTCGGCGTTGCTGGAGAACCTGGTCAATCTGGCGGGCGAAAGCAGCATCATCCGGGCTCGCATCGAGCAAGGCATGAACGATTTCACGGATGCATTGGATGAGATGGAAACCACCATCGAACGTGTCCGCGAACAGTTGCGGCGCTTGGAGATCGAAACCGAGACGCAAGTTTTGTTTCGCCAAGAACTCAAAGACGGACCGACCTACGAGGAGTTCGACCCCTTGGAGATGGATCGTTATTCCCATCTTCAACAACTTTCAAGAGGCCTGTCGGAAAGTGCTTCAGACATGCTCGATCTGAAAGAAACCCTGCTCTTTAAGGCGCGTGAATCCGAGACGCTGCTGATCCAGCAAGCGCGGATCAACACGGAGCTGCAAGAAGGTCTGATGCGCACGCGCATGGTGCCGTTCAATCGTTTGTTACCCAGGCTGCGCCGCATCGTTCGCCAAGTCGCCAAGGAGTTGGGCAAGGATGTCGAGTTCCACGCATACAATACCGAGGGCGAGTTGGACCGCAACCTCCTCGAGCGGATGGTTCCACCGTTGGAGCACATGCTGCGCAACGCGGTCGACCACGGTATCGAATCTGCCGACCTGCGGCGCGGTTACAGCAAGCCCGACCGCGGCCGTATCGATCTGCGGTTGTCGCGTGAAGGTGGCGACGTCGTCATCGAGATCAGTGATGACGGCGCCGGTATCGACGTAGAATCAGTGCGCGAAAAGGCCGTGGAACGTGGGTTGATGGCAGAAGATGCCGACCTGCGTGACGATGAAATTTGCCAGTTCGTGCTTGCCCCAGGCTTTACGACCGCTAAGTCGGTCACCCAGATTTCCGGGCGCGGTGTCGGAATGGACGTGGTGCACAGTGGCGTCAAGCAACTCGGCGGCAGCATCAACATTTTCTCCAGACCGGGCAAGGGTTCGAGATTCGTCGTAAGGGTACCGTTTACGGTTTCAGTCAACCGGGCGCTGATGGTGGCCGTGAAGGATGACCTCTATGCCATTCCGCTCAACACGATCGAGGGCATCGTGCTGTTGACCCCGGCAGAACTCAAGAAGCTGTACTCCACGGAAGGCAGGACCTTCGAGTATGCCGGTATACCTTATCGAGCCCGCTACCTCGGCCAGTATCTTGGCCGTGAGTTTCACAGTGGGCAGCAACACGGCTCGGTACCGGTCGTGCTTGTCAGAGCAGGCGACCAATCGGTCGCCGTCCACGTCGACGCCGTGCAAGGCAGCCGTGAGATCGTGGTGAAAAGTCTCGGGCCGCAGTTTGCGGGTATCGGCGGAATTTCCGGTGCAACGATACTCGGTGACGGAAGCGTGGTCGTTATTCTCGACTTGTTGGCGTTGATTCGTGGTGCGAATAAACGCGGCGCAGCCGGTCGTCGAGGGCTTTCGAGAACGGGACGTACCACCTGCGTCATGGTCGTGGATGATTCCGTGACGGTTCGCAAGGTCACTTCTCGCTTACTCGAACGCCAGGGCATGGAAGTGGTCGTTGCCAAAGACGGTATAGAGGCGGTTGCCATGCTCCAAGAGCGCCGTCCGGATATCATGTTGCTCGACATCGAGATGCCGCGCATGGATGGGTTCGAGGTTGCGCGGCAAGTGCGCCATGACGACCGGCTAAGCAACCTGCCGATCATCATGATTAGCTCACGCACGGGAGGCAAGCATCAGGAGCACGCGAACGAACTTGGCGTGAACAAATTCTTGGGCAAGCCATTCCAAGAGAACGAACTTTTGGCAACGATCGATGAATTGGTAAACAGCGAATAGTCAAATGGCGGCAGTCGTGGCACAAGAACAGACGGTACTTGCCTGCGTGATGATCCCGGTTTCGGGCACGCAGCTGCTATTGCCTAACGTTTGCATAGCAGAAATCGTTCCGTGGCGGCGCATGCAGCCGATGGAGCGAAGCCCAGCCTGGTGCTTGGGTTTGCTCGGTTGGCGTGGCGAAAACATCCCCGTCATCCGCTACGAGATTCTCAACAAAAAAGGCAGCGAGGGCGCGCCGAAGACAGGTCGCTGTATGGTCGTCATGAATCGCGCCCGCTCGGCCGAAGGACCAGCGTTTTACGCGCTGGCAGCGGATCGCCTGCCGAGGATGGTCCAGCTAAACGAAAACGACATCTCCAATACGCCCATCTCGCTTGGACCCGCAGAAACCGTCGTGGTTGCCGTGGGTACCGAACCTGCGGTCATTCCGAACCTCGAATACATCGAAGAGCAGGTGCGTGCGCTTGGTGAGCTAGGCAACCCATAGCGGACCCCCTAGTCGCTAACACCACCCCCAGGCGTGTTGAACCGCCGCCAAGGCCGCCAGCGGCGCGGTCTCCGCGCGTAAGGTCAAGTTACCCATGCTGTGCAAGGCGACGTCGCTCAAGGCTGCGGCGTCCAATTCTGATGGTGCCCAGCCACCCTCTGGACCCACGATCAAAGTGGTCTCTTGCCGGGCGAGGTCCCGCGGCAAAGGCGCCGACCCGGGCTGTAGCAGCACCCGTGTGGGGGCGTTGTGAGACTTGAGGAACTGTTCGATTGGGGTCGGTGGATGCAGCCTCGGAAGAGTGAGTCGCCGGCTTTGCTCCGCGGCGCTGATCAAAACCTTCTGCCAATGTGCCATGCGGGCTTCTGCCCGCTTCGCACCAACTTGCGTGAATTCGCTGGTGAGAAGCCAAACCGCAGCAACCCCCAGTTCGGTCGCCTTTTGCAGGAGGCGATCCATGGCGTCGCCTTTGATGATCGCTTGCGCCAGATTCAGGGCGGGTTGCGTACCTGTAGCTCGACCGGTCAACGACAACAATTCGAGTCGGCAAGCCTTGGCGTCGGCGTCTTTGATAAGGGCAGACCATTCGCGGCCCTCGCCGTCGAATACCTCGATCTGATCGCCGCTCTGCGCGCGCAACACACGCACGAGATGGTGAGATCGCGCACCGTCTAACACGATGGGCTGCTCGATGGGCGGCGGCAGGTAAAAACGTCGTGGGTGCATGGGTGCAAGAGTTAGTTGTCTAAACCTAGGTTCTCACAGATTTTGGTGGTAGCGCCCCACCGGTTCAAGGTATAGAAGTGCAGACCCGGGTCGTCGACGCTCAAGAGTTCCTCGCACAGTCGCGTGACGACCTCAACGCCGAATGCCTTCAACGCAGCCTCGTCGTGTTGCAGAGCCTCGAGGCGTTGATGAATCCATCTCGGCATGTCCGCACCGCAACCGAGCGAGAAGCGTACGATACTATCGAAGTTGGTGATCGGCATGACGCCAGGCACGATGGGTACGGTAATGCCGGCTTGGCGTGCCCGGTTCAGGAAATCGAAGAATGCGTGAGGGTGGTAGAAGTACTGGGTAATGACGCCGTCTGCGCCGGCATCGATCTTACGTTTCAAGAATTCCAGATCGGCTTGCGGTGATGTGGCGTCGGGGTGGATCTCCGGATATCCGGCCACCTCGATCTGAAATTGTTGCTTGCTGTGTTCGCGTATCAGGCGCACGAGGGCTTCGGCGTTATTGGGATTGCGTGCGCGGCCCATACCGGAGGTCAGATCGCCCCTAAGCGCAACGATGCGCTGCGCGCCGAGGCCCGCGTAAACGTCCAACAGCTCGCAGATCTGTTCTGGCCGGTCGCCACCCATAGACAGGTGGGGGGCTGCGTCAAAGCCGTTCTGCATCAATTGGCCAATCGCCTCTTGGGTACCGTCGCGGGTCGAACCCCCGGCGCCGTAGGTGACGGAGAAGAACGTCGGTCGAAAGCGGTTCAGCCGATCAGCGACACGCATGAGGCTTGCCTGGCCTTGAGGCGTGCGAGGCGGGAAGAACTCGAAACTGAGCCGCATCTTTAAAAGGCTCCATTCGTCGCGGAGTCAGCTGAAGGCGTATTACAATGCCGCGGCCAGCGCTTCGACCTTGTCGGTCAACTCCCAAGTGAAGGCCTCTTCGGTGCGACCAAAGTGCCCGTACGCAGCCGTATCCCGGTAGATGGGCCGCTTCAGATCCAGCATCTCAATTAGACCGCGGGGCCGCAAATCAAAGTGCTCACGCACAAGTTGAATAATTCGCGCCTCGCTGAGCTTGCCGGTACCGAAGGTATTCAAGCTGATAGAGGTTGGTTCGGCGACACCGATGGCGTAGCTGACTTGAATCTCACAACGATCGGCGAGTCCGGCTGCAACGATGTTCTTGGCCACGTAGCGGCTCGCATACGCTGCTGAACGGTCGACCTTGGAGGGGTCTTTGCCGGAAAATGCGCCGCCACCGTGCCGTGCAGAGCCGCCGTAAGTGTCGACGATGATTTTTCGTCCGGTCAGTCCGCAATCTCCCATGGGCCCGCCGATTACGAAGCTTCCGGTGGGATTGATATGAAATTGCGTAGAGCTGTCGATCCACTCGGACGGTAATACCGGATTGATGATCTCCTGCATGACCCCTTCTTGCAGATCGGACAAGCTGACATCGCCCTGGTGCTGGGTCGAAAGTACGACCGCATCGATGCCAACGGGTTTGTCGTTCTCGTATTTGAAGGTTACCTGGCTTTTTGCATCGGGCCTCAACCACGGTAATACACCTGACTTGCGGACTTCGGCCTGGCGTTTGACCAGCCGGTGAGCGTAGGTGATCGGCGCAGGCATCAGCACCTCGGTCTCGTTGGTGGCATAACCGAACATCAGACCCTGATCGCCGGCTCCCTGATTTTCCGCGGCACCACGATCGACTCCCCGGGCTATATCGTCCGATTGCTTCCCCAGGGCGTTCAACACCGCGCAAGACGCGCCGTCAAAACCCATATCGGAGTCGTTGTAGCCGAT
>CBDTZM010000165.1:0-5309 GCA_965364915.1 uncultured Pseudomonadales bacterium
ACGGTAACTAGTTCTGAGGTCATGATCTCGGAGACCCTGGTCGCCTTCGACGACTTGTCTTTCAAGATCACCTTGCGCGTGTAATCGCGTTCGGAAATGATGCCGACCGGATGGCCTTCCTGCATCACCAGCAGCGCGCCGATTTCCTTTTCGGCCATAATCGAAATGGCCTCATAGACCGTCTCGATCGGATCGACGCTGTAGACGTGGTCGCCTTTGTGCTTGAGGATTTTGTGAACCGTCTGCATACCGCCCCCTTCCCAAAGGATTCACCATTGTGCGACTACTGCAGCTTCTCGTCCAGGAAGCGTGCAATCTCCCGATAGGCCGTAACTCGGTTGCCGAGCTTGGTCAATCTGTGGCCCTCGTCCGCGAAGCGTAAGTACTTGACGTCGACCTCTTGCTCCCGCACCGCTTTGACGAATCGGTCGGACTCCGTAACCGGGTCGCGGGGATCGTTGGCGCCATGCACCACCAGCAATGGCGTGCGCACCAAGTGGGCCTTGGCGATCGGCGATATCTCGGCGAAAAACGCTCGGTCGTCGGGATCATTGATGTCGCCGTACTCGACCCTGTCGCTGGCTTTGAGCGCCGGTGAGGCTTCCTCCAGCGCTCGTACCCAATCGGAGACACCGACGAACGACACGGCAGCTTTGAATAACCCCGGGAACTCGCCCACCGCCGCATTGGTGAGGTACCCGCCATAGGACCCGCCCATGATCGCGACACGAGACGGATCGATCTCCGCGTGCTCCCCAAGCCAGCGAACCGCGTCTTCGATGTCATTGACCACGCCTGCACGCAGGCGGCCGTTGTCCAATCGCGCGAACGCTTTGCCAAAACCATTCGACCCGCGATAGTTCAGATCGAACACCGCATAACCGCGGCCTACCAGGTACTGCACCGTGGCGTCGAAGCGCGGACGAGCTTGAGCGTTAGGTCCGCCGTGTACCTTCAACATCAACGGCGGCCGAACGTTGGCCGCGAGGTTGTTGGGCCAGTAAAGCAACCCCTGCAGCTTCACACCGTCACGTGCTGCGAAAGTTTCGCTCTCTGGATCCACCAACGTTGCCGGATCGATGCCTGCGAGCGTGGCCGGGACGGCCAACCGCGTGCGCTGCGCGGCTAAATCCCACAACCAGATTTCGCCCGGGGTGCGAGGTCCGGTGACGTGCACGGACAACAGTGCCGTTTGATGCGCTCCGCTCAAGCTATAGACACCCGCGGGCAATTCGGGTACTTGCACCACCTCTTGTTCCTGCCGGTCGAACACATGCAGTCGGTCGTAGCCGTCTTCATTGACGGTCCACGCCAGATAGCGTTGGTTGTAGAACAACGTGACGTTGGCAACGTCGCGTTCCGGCGTTTCCAACATGGTGAGTTCACGCGTCTCGAGTTCGTAGAACCCAAGCCCAACGAAGTTGCGGTCCTGGTCCGTCGCAAGATAGAAACCACTACCATCTTTCAACCAAGTGGCCGAAACATAGCGCGAGCCGACCTCGGGTTTGAACAATGTGTCCAGCGCACCGGTCGTGCTATCGAGTAGATAGAGGTTGTTACCATCCTCCCCCCGGGTTTCTGCGATCAGTAGCCGCATGTCGTCCGGATGCCAAGCACGCGCATAGATGCCGAAACTGCCCTCATGAATGAGCTGCGCATCACCGCCCTCGACAGATCGAACGTATACGTCGAAATCCTTGCCATTGCGTAGCGTGGATGCGTACGCGACGCGAGCGCCCGAATTGGTAAACGACCCGAACGCGAGAAAGGCCGGACCGCTTTCGGAAAGCTGCCGTGCCTGGCGGCCGTCGGCGCCAATCAACGTGTAAGCCTCGCGCTCGTTACCGTCACGGTCCGCGCCATAGACCAACCAATGGCTATCCGGTGACCATTCATAGAACGTTACAGCGCGGCCAAACGTCATCTGCTGAGGTGCAGCGCCTTGCGTCGGGATGCCGAATAACTGCGGCTCGCCAGTCACCGTTGACAAAAAGGTGAGCCGTTTACCGTCCGGGGAGATTCTCGCCGCGTGCGGGCCTCGAGTTTTCAGGAAGCGCACGATGTCGTAAGGCACCTCTCCGGCGGGCTTGGGAACGGCTGACGACGCGGTCGGAATATCCTCCGGATAAGGCCACTCGATGGGCGCCTCCGTCGCGAACGAATTCGGCGCCAAAACCGCCCAGAGCGCAATCAGCAGCTTTTTCACAGAGAGCGCTCAAACATGGCGAACAACCGTTCCCAGTGCCGTTCTGCGGCAGCTTTGTGGTACATGCCGTCGCGCAAAGGAAACACGAAACCGTGGTGCGTGCCCGGATACCACTCGATGCGATAGTTGATCTCGGTGGTCTGCAGATATTCCTCCAGGCCTTCGACCATTTCCGGCGGCGCCCACTCGTCGGTTTCCGCACAGCCGAAATACATCTCGCCTTTGATCTTGTGCGCGTCGAGGTGCGGTGAGTCGCTCGCGTCCGAGAATAACCGTACGCCGTGTAGCGAAGCAGACGCAGCAATCCGCTCGGGAAAAGCCGCGGCGGCGGCAAACACGAACGGACCGCTCATGCAGTACCCGACGCAACCTGTTGCACCGCCGCGCGCATGTTCGTCACTCGCAACAAAGTCGAACATCGCCTGTGTGTCCTCGCAAACCATGGCATTTGTCAACGAGTTCATGTGGCCAAACATGGCTTCGCGTTGGTCCGGGCCCATGACGAATTCTCGCTCGCGCCGGTAGTAGAGGTTGGGCAACACGACGTAGTAGCCGACCGTCGCAATGCGCCGTGCCATATCGTGCAACTCTTCGCGTTTGCCGGGTGCGTCCATGTAAAACAACACCACTGGGAACGGACCGCCCTCTTCCGGGTGGGTTATGAACGTGTTCATCGCCCCGTCCTGGGTGGGGATGTCGATCTCGTGCTCTATCATTGCTGCTCCTTGTCCGGGTCGGTGAAGCGATACTCGCGCGCCAGGTCGGCAACTGTGAACTTGCCGCCGGTCTTTTCCATGATGTCCGGATCCATGGCCAACGCCGCGACACAGCGGCCACTGAACCTCGGCGATTGGGCACGCTCCGGATCGATCTGAATGTCGCCTCGCTCGACGGCATCCAGAATGAACTCGGTCTTGACGGCGGAAGGGCTGAGTGAGAGAGCGGCGACGTTGTGGTCTTTGAGTTCAATGGCCATGTCTGCCGCCATACGGTCGACACCGGACTTACAGACCCCGTACGAGGCGCTGAACACGTACTGATCGCCGCCTCGAGACGAAACGTTCACGATCAATCCGGCTGTTTGCTCGATCATCAGAGGAGCGCCAAACACCGAGGCCACGTAGTAGCCGCGCAGGCCGACACCGCACTGGTCGTCCCACACCGAGACCGGGTGCTCCCAGAAGCCACCGCTGAAGGCGGGTGGATCGGGAATTTTGTAGACGTTGTTCACGAGCACGTCCAAGCGGCCTTGCTCGTCGCGGACCCGTTCGAAGAGCGCGCGCACCTCGTCATCATTGTTGTGATCTACACGCACACCAATGCCGCGACCGCCAAGCGCGTCAACTGCACGCGCCGTCGCTTGAACGGTGCGCTCTGCCGGCGGGTCGTCATGGCTTTCGCTGCGACCGGTTACGTAAACGGTGGCGCCGGCCTCCGCCAGGCCTTCGCAAATACCCCGACCCACACCTCGACTGCCACCGGTCACCACGGCGACCTTGCCTTTGAGATCTGCCACTATCTCAGTCCGAAGTCGAATCCCTCGCCGCGTGCATAGCGCCTGAGAATTCGACCACCGGTGTTTTGGACGTGCACTTCGTCCGCACCGTCGTATAGACGGGCGAACCGCGCATGCCGATACATACGCTCCAGCGGCGTATCTTCGGTCACCCCTTTCGCACCGTATACCTGAATGGCTCTGTCGATGACGTTGTGCAGCATCTTGGCGCCAAACACCTTGATCAATCCGATTTCGACCCTGGCTTCGTCCCCCTGATCGATTTTCTGCGCGGCGTGCAAGGTCAATAGACGACTGGCTTGAATTTCAGCTGCCGAATCGAACACGAACTTCTGGATCTGCTGGTGCTCGCCGAGTGTCTTGCCGAACGCCACGCGGTTGTTGGCGCGCTCGCACATCAAATCGAAGGCACGCTGTGCCTGACCCAACCAACGCATGCAGTGGAAGATGCGACCCGGCCCTAACCGTTGCTGGGCAATCTTGAAGCCCTGGCCGCGTGGACCGAGCAGATTGTTTTTCGGGACCCGCACATTGTCGTATTCGACTTCATAGTGGCCCTCGGCCTGCCCCATCACCTTGACGTCGCGGACGATGTTGTAGCCCGGTGTGTCCGTCGGCACGACGATCATCGAGAATGACGAGTGATCCGGGGTGCCTTCGGGCTCGGTGCGCACCATGGCGGTCGTGTAGGCGGCCGTTCCCGCACCCGAGGTGAACCACTTGCGGCCGTTGATTACCCATTCGTCACCTTCCAGCTCGGCACGGGTTTGCAATTGCGTCGGGTCGGAGCTTGCAACGTCGGGCTCGGTCATGCCGAAACTCGGAAACACCTCACCATCGACGAGCGGCTTCAGATACTTGTCGCGCCACTCATCGCTGGCGTACTTGTGCAGCATGATCGAGTCCTGCAAGGAGTGGGTGCCGAGCGCAACCGTCGCGATCTCTGAACGGCCCACCACCTCGTTCACGAACACGTAGTCCATGAACGGCAGACCGCCGCCTCCGAGCTCTTCGGGATGGCCGAGCGCCCAAAGCCCCTTGGCCTTGGCTTTGTCCATGAGTCCGCGAAGAATGTCGCCGCGTCGAGAGCCGACCCGGTCGGCGACCAGCTCTTTTTCGACCGGATAGACTTCCTGTTCGATGAAGTTGAGTACCTGGTCTCTAATCGGACGCACGTGCTCCGGTATGGATAGGTTCAACATGGTTCCTCCCGCTTGTTCCCCATAAGATACGGCCATTGTAACGTGAGGGGACAGCAATGCAGCAATTCGGGCTAGCGGGTAAGACCGCTATCGTGACCGGGGGCAACGGCGGCATCGGGCGGGGGCTCGCACTCGCACTGGCGGCGGCGGGCGCCAGCATTTGCATCGCGGCACGCAACGCCGACAAGATGGCGGCTACCCAAGCGGACATTGAGGCCTTGGGAGTCGAGGCCCTAAGCGTCGCCTGCGATGTCACCGATCTCGACCAGATTCAAAGCACGCTCGAACAGACGACGGCGCGCTTCGGCGGCTGCGACATTCTGGTCAACAACGCCGGCATTGGCCAAGGCTCCGCTCCGCAGGATCTAGCCGACGACGATTGGGA
>CBDTZM010000166.1:0-5238 GCA_965364915.1 uncultured Pseudomonadales bacterium
TCGCACCAACAAGAAAGCGATCGCGCTGAACGATCAGTTGCACGCTCACAACTAGCCACGAGACATTCATTCGCATGCGCGACCCGGTACTCGATCTCACCTGCGAGCTGATACGTTGCCAATCCGTCACCCCATTGGACGATGGCTGCCAGGGTCTCTTGAAAAGCCGCCTCGCGGCTCGGGGCTTCGCCATCACTGAACTCGACAAGGCAGACGTTTCGAACTTTTACGCCACGCGTGGCAGCGGCTCCCCGCACTTCGTTTTCGCCGGTCACACCGACGTCGTTCCGCCCGGCGACCTGGGTGACTGGACCAGCCCGCCTTTCGAACCGACGCTTCGCGGCGGTTACTTGTTCGGCCGGGGTGCTGCTGACATGAAATCGAGCCTCGCAGCCATGATTGTCGCGACGGAAGAGTTTTTGACGAAACACCCGGCACCAAGAGGCACGCTCGCGTTTTTGATTACGAGTGACGAGGAAGGTCCTGCAGAACACGGTACGCGACACGTTGTCGGGCACCTGCGCGAGACAGGGTGCATTCCGGACCTATGTGTCGTTGGAGAACCGTCCTCGGCCAACCAACTTTGCGACACCTTGCGCAACGGCCGGAGAGGCTCGTTGAACGGGCAACTGACCATCCGTGGGGTACAAGGCCACGTCGCTTATCCGGATCTGGCTGACAATCCGATCCATCGAGCCCTGCCCTTCTTGAACGCCCTCACGAGGTTCGAGTGGGACACGGGCAACGACGACTATCCACCCACGAGCTTGCAGATCTCCAACATTGCGGCGGGTACCGGGGTCAGCAACGTCATACCAAGCGCACTGGCGATTAGCTGCAACTTTCGCTACTCCACCGAACAAACGGCCGAAGGTCTGCAACAGGCGGTGGCTGAGCTTCTGGTCGAACATGGCCTGGACGCTACCGCCCAGTGGCAGCTTTCGGGAGAACCATTTTTGACCCGAAGAGGCAAGCTCATAGACACGGTGCAGCGCGTCGTAAGCGAACTGCTGGACACCGAGTGTGCGCTGTCGACATCCGGCGGTACGTCCGACGGCCGCTTCATCGCGCCAATGGGTTGCGAGTTGGTGGAGCTAGGACCCGTGAACGCCTCTATTCACAAGGTCGATGAGTGCGTCGCAGTGGCAGATCTGCAACCGCTCGCCCGCGTCTATGAACGGGTGTTAGAAGAGCTCTTGACTTGAAGAAGACGCTGGCGATCGGCCTCGTGCTGTTCATCGTGTTCGTCGTCGCGTTGGCGCCTGCCGGTTTGTTGCGCCGTGCGACGGACACCGTCCCGGGACTCGATCTTGCGCAACCAACGGGTACGATCTGGCGGGGTGCCGGGCAACTCATCGTCGACGGGCAGCCGATCGGCAACCTGGGGTGGGCGTTCCAACCCCTGTCGCTCTTAAGTCTAGCGCCCGGGTACGATGTCGAACTGGAAGGAGATGCGCTGAGACTCGCGGGGGTCGTCAATGCGTCTCTGAGCGGCACCCAATTGTCCTTGGCAGGGCGCATCGAAGCGGACCTCTTCAATCGGTATCTCAATGCCTACGACTTAACCATCGCGGGCGAGCTGTCGATTAGCGCTCTCAGCGCCGTTGTGTCCGATGGCAGAATTACCCAGCTGGAAGGCGAAGCCCGCTGGAGCGGCGGCGAGGTACGCTACGTGTTGTCGGGGCGCCTCGGTGCCTCGGAACTACCCCCCTTGGTAGCGTACGTTGCGACCGAAGAGTTTCCAACGGCAGATATTTTCCCCGAAGGGGGTCAAACACCTTTGCTACACGTGCAAATACTCGACACCGGATTTGTGAAGATCGGCGTAACAAAGTCACTGACAAAGATGTTAAATAACCCATGGCCGGGCGGGGATCCAGACCATGCGGTGGTATTAGAAGTAGAAGAGAAAATCTTTTAAAATCATTGGGTTAAGAGTCCAAGCGAGATTATGACTGCTCTGTTGAACAGTGTTAGGAACAACGCGGTGCTGCCGCTGCGGTGGGTGCTGATCGGGTTGATCGCCTATACCCTGGCGACCACCGGTCTTTTCTTGGTATCTGGTCCGACAAGCGAACCAGCTGCGGGCACGCTGCCCCAATCCCAGGTGCCGGGTAATCAACAAAAAGTCAACCTAAATGACATATTGGAGGCGCACCTCTTCGGCAAGGCGGATGCCGGTGAGCGGCCGGCCGCGGCGGCACCCACCTCGGAAACGCGGCTACCCCTCGTGCTGAATGGCGTGTTCGTCGCGGAGGTACCCGGCGACTCGGCCGCTATCGTCGCGCAGAAGGGTCGTTCCGGTCTTCTCTACGGCATCGGCGACACCCTGCCGGGCAACGCCACCTTGGTCGATGTACATGCAGACCACGTGATTCTGCGACGCGCCGGCACCCGGGAGACGTTGACGTTTCCCGAGGTCAGCGGCATCTACACGACAACCAACCTGGATCTAGCCATTGAGCCCGCCAACCGGTCGCCCGATGCTCAAACGCCCAATCCTGAGGCAGCCGCCAGCGCACCCAGCGCGCGTGAGTTCGTCGAGCGTTACCGCGACCAATTGCAGTCCGACCCGCAGTCGGCCCTGACCGAGCTCGGCGTCGAGGCCGTGAGTGCGGATGGCGCACAGGGCTACCGTCTTGGCAACCTTGCTCAGTCCCCATACCTAAGCCAAACTGGGCTGCAGTCTGGGGACGTAATTCTTTCGGTCAACGGCAGACCCGTCGGCGACCTGAGCCAAGACCGGCTAGAGCTCGACAACGTCTTGGCGCAGGGGTCCGCGCGCCTCGAGGTTCAGCGCGGCAGCCGGCGTTTCTTCGTGACCGCATCGTTGAAGTAGCCGCTATGAGAAGTCTAATAAACAAGCTCGTTGTTGTCGGCCTATGCGCTGGACCGCTGCTATTCGCCCCGGCCACGTGGGGCCAAGAGCAGACTTGGAAGATCAACATCAAGAACGCGGACATTCACGAGTTCGTCGCTCAAGTCGCAGAAATCACCGGCAAGACGTTCGTCATCGACCCGCGCTTGAAAGGCAACGTGACCGTCATATCGAGTGAGAGCATGGATTCCGAAGCCGTCTATGCGCTCTTTCTATCGGTGCTGAGGGTGCACAATTTTACCGCGTCGCCTTCCGGCGACATCATCCGTATTCAACAGAACGCGACGGGCAAACAATCGCCTGGGCCCCAAGGCGCTCTTGCCGGACTCGCCGCCGAAGAATTAATCACCCGCGTGATTCCCGCGCAAAATGTCGACTCGGCAGAACTGGTCAAGATCCTGCGTCCCTTGAGTCCCCAATACGGGGCCATCGCCGCAGTAGCGGAACCCAACGTGGTCATCATCAGCGACCATGCCGACAACATCCGACGGTTGATGCGCATCATCGAACAGATCGACGTCTCGAACGAAGACGAGGTGGTCATGGTGCCACTCAAGGAAGCCTGGGTCGGCACGATCGTCGCATTACTCGAAGAACTGGCGCCGGAGCAGATCGGACGCGGCGCCGTAGGACCTCAGCGCATCCAGTTGATCGCCAACGAACGTAACAACAGCTTGGTGATTCGCGGAAAACCGCGGCCGATTGCGGAAGTCTTGAAGCTCATCGACACGCTCGACCAGCCGGCAACGGCAGTGGGGTCAGTGCAGGTGATCTACCTCCAACACGCCGATGCGACGAGCATCGCGGAAATACTGAACAGCGTCATCGGCGAAGGTTCCGGCACTGGCGAGCAAAGCAATGTCGAATCGGCGACCATCCACGCAGACGTTTCGTTGAACGCCATCGTCGTGCGCGCCGACCCCGGCACGATGAACGAAATATTCGACATCCTCGAGAAGCTCGACGTGCGCCGCACCCAGGTCCTCATCGAGGCGGCCATCGTCGAGGTGCAACTGACCGACTCGCGTGCCATCGGTATCGAGTTTGCCGCAGCCGACGAGAGCGGTTCGACCGTGCCCTTGGTGACCACCACCCTCAACGGCGTCATCTCGGCCCTGCTCGGCAACCTGATCGGCCCGGGGGAGGATGAGGATGGCAACCCGGTACCGCGCGAGATCGACGTAATAGCAGGATTGAGCGGCGCGACGCAACCCACGCTTGCGGCGGCCAAGATCGATGTCGGCGGCATCTCGTTCGGCGCCGTCATCACGGCGCTGGCAACCAATTCGGACGCGAACTTACTGTCGACGCCCAGCATCTTGACCCTGGACAACGAAGAGGCAAAGATCGTGGTTGGCAACGAGGTGCCTTTCCGCACCGGTTCCTTTACCACCACCGGCGACGGCTCGAGCAACCCCTTCACCACCGTGCAGCGCGAAGACGTCGGTTTACAACTCACAGTCACACCTCACGTCCACGATGGCACCTCGGTGCGCCTGGAGGTTGCGCAAGAAATTACCAACGTCATCGAGACCCCCATTGGCGATGCTGCATTCGCCGACGTGGTGACCTCCAAACGCACGATCGAGACGACGATCCTAGCGGAAGACCGTCAGATCATCGTGCTCGGCGGACTCATCCAGGACGACGTGACCCAATCGATTAAAAAAGTACCGTTCTTCGGCAATATTCCGGGTCTCGGATTCTTTTTCCGCTCCAGCTCGAATACCCGCACCAAAACCAACTTGCTGGTATTCTTGCGGCCGACGATTATTCGGACACAGGACGAGGCGGATGACGTCACCGAACGCAAGTATCGTGACATCTGGGAGGTGGAAATCACCTCGCCGACATTCGAACGTCTCGACAAGCTATTCGAAGGGGTCCACGCGGAAGAGACCGACTAGAGGTCGCTGATTCATGCTGGGGTTGCGCAATCTCGGCTATCGCATCGCCCGCTGGGTGATTCGCTGGATCGCCCGGCCGCGCATCGCGGGTGAGCCTCCGAGCGAACTTCCGGCGGCAGCCGTTTTCGTACTACCAAACCGATCGTTGAGCGATCTCGCCTTGTTGGACATCGTCTGCCATAGACACGGCTGGCCGGATCCGTTGTCGAGCATTCAAATTGGCGACGAGTGCGAAGACCGGCGCTTCCTGTTTCTGAACCGCCCGGCCGGCCTCTTGCGCCGCAACACCATGCGCACCTATTCCAGCCGGTTGATACGCATGTTGTCGAACACGTCTGCCGCTTCGAGCTCCGTCGAATTCATACCTGTACAGATTTTCTGGGGCAGAGCCACCAATCGCGAACGCTCCGTCCTGCGCGTGTTCTTCTCGGAGAACTGGGCGGCAACCTCGCG
>CBDTZM010000167.1:0-5236 GCA_965364915.1 uncultured Pseudomonadales bacterium
CGCCGATCAAGCCATGCAGACCCACGGCGGCTTTGGTTACGCCAAGGAATACCACGTGGAACGCTACTGGCGCGAAGCGCGCATGATGCGCATTGCGCCGATCTCTCAAGAGATGATTCTCAACTTCGTGACAGAGCACGTCCTCGACCTGCCGCGCTCGTACTGAGTGAGTGGTGGGCCGTTTACGCTCTGCGGGCGAGCCTCTTGCGTTTGTGCTGTACGTAGTCCACCAGGATGTACTCACCGAGTTTTTCCGGTGACGTGTAGAACACACGACCCCCGTTGATCTTGGCGATTTCGTCGACGAACGCCTTCAGGGTGTAGCTGGCATCCAACATGAACGTGTTGATGGCGATGCCTTTCGCGGTGCAGTGTTTGACCGCGCGGAAGGTGGCTCGAATGGTTTCGGGGGTTGGCGGGTATGCAAACTGAGCCTGCCCGTTTTCGAAATGAGCGGTCGGTTCGCCATCCGAGATCATGATGATCTGCTTACTGCCGCCTTGGTGTTTGGCGAGCAGTTTTTCAGCGAGCAGCAGAGCATGCTGCATGTTAGTGCCTAGGACGTATTCGTCCCATTGCAGGAACGGCAGGTCGTGAGGTTTGAGCTCCTTCGCGTACGCAGCGAAACCGATGATGTAGAAGCTGTCTTTCGGGTACTGTGACGTGATCAAATTGTGTAGAGCGAGCGAGACCTTCTTCGCAGCCTGGAACGAGCCGCGAAGGGCCATCGACCAGGATAGGTCGACCAGCATAGCGGTTGCCGTCGAGGTGATGAGTTCACTGCGGTATATCTCGAAATCGCTGGGTTCCAGAGAAATTGGCGTGCCTGGACCGTTGCGATCGATAGCGTTACGAATGGTGCGGGGCATATGCAAGTGGAACGGGTCGCCGAACTCGTAGCTTTTGGTTTGTTCGAGGCGCTCCCCGAAGCGGCCTTCTTCGGGTACCGCATGATTGCCGAGTGACTGGTTTTTGAGGCGTTGATAGATTTCGCCGAGCGCTTTCTGACCGATCATCCGCGACCCGCGAGGTGTCAGGTCCCAACGGTTGTCGTCGGTCGAGCGGATGTAGCCGGCTTTCTCCAGCGCGTCCAACAGATCCTTGAGTTCATCGAGGTTTTCTACCGCGTCATCGCCCATTAAGTCATTGAGCAGGTCGCGATCGATGCGCTCCATATCGCCGCCGCGTTCCGCGTCCTGAACCTGGTTGATCAACTCGTCCAAGTCCTGCATCTCGTTCATGAGCTGCATGGCCGCATCGAGGTCGAGTTGCTCGGCGCCATCGAATCGATACTGGGACCCCTGCGGATTGAGGAAGTCCATTTCTTTGGCCAACTTTCTGAGCTCGGCGTCTAGTTCGGGATCGCCGAAACGATTTTGCATCAGCGACTGCAGTTGTTGGCGCTGCTCCGCAGACATGGAGTTCAGTAGCGACTGGGCGGCCGCCATTTGTTGGCGCATCTGTTCCAGCAGTTCATCGAGGGACTGCGGCGGGTTGTCACCGAACATGTCGCCGAACTCTTTCATGAAGTCCTCGAACCCCGGGTCCTCCCCCGCGATCTGCTTGACCAGCATTTCGTTGAGAGCTTTCAGCATGTCCTTCATGCGCTCGATGTCGCCGTCGGACATTTGGTTGACCATGTTCTCGATGTCTTTGAAGAACGTATTGGTCATCGCTCGGCGCAGCTCGTTCAAAAGTTCCAGAAACTTTTTCTGCGCCTCGGGGTTCAGGAACTCATACTTCTCCAATTCCTTGATTTGCCCCGCCGTATCTTTCGGCAGATCGTCCAAGGTTTGTCGATTGCGTTCGGCGACGCTCTTCAATACGTCGTCGCTGAAGTTGCCCGAACCTTCGGGGGTTTTGTTCAACCACTCGTCGATGCGTGTTCGTTCCATGCGCAGAATTTCGTCGAGCTGCTCTTGAAAGCCGTCGAATATGCTCGAGAGGTCGTAACGCGCCAGGCGTTCGCGTTTCTTGTCGCGTAGTTCCTTCAGCATGTCGCGCAATCCCTGCAAGTAGCCGCCTTGGGGGATCTGCATACCTTTGGAAACGAGGTTGCGCATTGCCCAGCGCAGGTCGCCGTATTCGATGAGGTCGTCGGCGATGGCGCTCATAATCTCGTCCGGATCCAACCCCAGTTGCTGGCTGCCGTCCCAGACCGAGTAGCGATGCTGCTTGGGAAAGTGCCTCACTAGCCGGTATAGGTAGATCGGCCGGACACCGAATATTTGTTGAGGAGTTTGTGTAAGTGCAATCCCTCGAGAATGAATTCGATGATGGCGGCACGCATGCCGTCCGTCTCGTCGCGAAACACGTCGCCGAGCCCAGGCACTTGTTCGACGATGCCCCGATAGTCGACGGCTCGCATCGCGTCTCCGGTTTCCACGGTGAGCCCTTCATTGAATGTAAAAGCGACGGATTCGAGATCGTTCACATCGTAGTGACGGTCGAACACGGCCTTGACCGCACTCTGCACGATGCGGTTGGTGATCTTGTCTTCCTGGCCTTCCTCCATGGCCTCGAACTCAACTTTGCCTTGAAAACTCGGCATGATGAATGGCAAGTCGGAAACACGTGGCACCACTTCGGACTCGTCGATAGAAAGCGCGCGCCGAAAGGCATTGGCGACGATGGTCTCGTAGTTGGCGATCGACGTGCGTACCGAAACGCCGGAGTGCTGGTTGATGTCCGGAGACTTCCGGGCATGGTGCGTGATCTCGGCGATGATCTCTTTCATGAAACCAGCCACTTCGACCCGGTAGTCGCCCATGTCGAGCACGGCCGCCTCTTGCTCCATGATGTCGATTTCTTGCTCGATCGTCTCCGGGTAGTGAGTCCGTATCTGAGCGCCGTAGCGGTCTTTCAGCGGCGTGATGATACGACCGCGGTTGGTGTAGTCCTCCGGGTTGGCGGTTGCGACGATGAACACGTCCAGCGGCAGCCTCACCTTATGGCCGCGAATTTGCACGTCGCGCTCTTCCAGCAGGTTCAAGAGGCCAACCTGAATACGTTCGGCGAGGTCCGGCAGTTCGTTGATGGCGAAGATGCCGCGATTCAGCCGCGGGACCAAGCCGAAGTGCAGCGTTAGCTCGTCGGCCAGGTAGCGTCCTTCCGCAATCTTGATCGGATCGATCTCGCCGATGAGGTCGGCGATCGTGATGTCGGGTGTCGCGAGTTTCTCGCCGTAGCGTTCATCGCGGCTCAACCAGTGAATTTCGGCCCGGTCACCGCGTTCTTCGATGATGGTCTTGCCCTGCAGGCTGATCGGGCGGTAGGGATCCTCCGGAATCTCGGTCCCCGCCAAGGTTGGCGTCCACTCGTCGAGGAGTTGGGTCAAACTGCGCACGATCCGGGATTTGGCTTGTCCGCGTTCGCCTAAAAAGATGATGTCCTGGCTGCCGAGTAGGGCGTTGACGATCTGCGGCACGACACTGTCTTCGAAGCCAACAATGCCCGGGAACAGCGGCTCCCGCGAGCGTAGCTTGTTGATGAGGTTTTTGCGCAGCTCGGCTTTGACGGAGAGTGGTTGGTAGCCGGAGGATTTCAGCTCACCGAGCGTGGTTGGTAATTCGGACATGGATCCCCGCGTACAGCAACAACGCTCCTAGTCTCTCAAGCGCGGTTGGATGGCGCAACGATGATCGCGCTTGGCAGCGCTCCGATGCTGCAGATTTGGCCTTGCGGCCGCGATTCTAGGCGTTTGCCCGTTGTGTCGGTTTGCCCAACAACCTATCCGAGATGATGCGCAACTGGATTTCGCTGGTGCCTTCGAAGATCTTGGTCAAGCGAGCATCGCGCCAGTACCGTTCCATGGGATGTAACTTGGTGTAGCCGGCGCCACCGAGTATCTGCAGCCCGTTCGATGTGACCCGTTCGGCCATTTCGCTGGCGTACCACTTGACCATCGCTGCCTCGCGATCGGCCTTGATACCGCTGTCCATCAGCGTTGCGACGTGGTACATGAGTTGGCGAGCGGCCTCCACCTCGCTGGCCATGCGCGCGATCTTGAAGCGCGTTTCTTGGAAGTCCGCAATCGGTACGCGGAATTGCACCCGCTCGTGGGCGTACTGCATGGCGTCTTCCAGCGCGCCGCGCGCCAAGCCGATGGAACGCGCCGCGGTGTGAGCACGGGCGACGTTCAGCCAGTTCACGGTGTTCTTGAAACCGTCCCCGGAACCGCTCGTGATGATGTTTTCCTTCGGAATGCGACACCCGTCAAAGGCCAGTTCGAAGGTGTTCCAGCCGAAGTAGCCAATCTTCGGTATGGGCGAGCCGGCGCAGCCATCCGGCAGCTCGCCGCGGGGTTTTTCGATGATGAAGTTCTTCAAACCGGTAAGCTGCGGATCGTCCGAACCCTCCGCGCGAGCCATAAGCTGGATGTAGTCTGCACCGTCGGCGAACGTGCACCAATACTTGTTGCCGGTAATGACCCATTCGTCGCCGTCGAGAACCGCGCGGCAACTGACAGAGGCGAGATCCGAACCGACGTTGGGTTCCGATAACGAAACGGCTGCCAGGTATTCGCCTTGGGCGGCCTTGGCGGTCAGCTCGCGGCGTTTGGCCTCGGGCCAGCCGCCTACGTTCATGAGCGAACTGGCGCGGGCGATGATGCTGGCCACGCTCATCCAGCCGCGGGCGAGCTCTTCGGCGATGAGGCAATACTCGAAAACGCCTAAGCCCATGCCGCCGTGCTCTTCGGACATCTGGATGCCGAAGTAGCCCATCTCGCCCATCTTCTTGCGCAGCTCCATGGGAATCTCGCCTTGGATGGGGTCGAGTTCGTTGGCCACCGGCAACACTTCTTTTTTCGTGAACTCGCGGGCGACGTCCTGAATCATGCGCCGCTCGTCGGTGAGGTAGTGCTCGGTCATGGCTTACGATCCGATGAGATCGGCGCGATCGATCAGGTTTTGCATGATACGAATGCTCGCCGCGTCGACCATGACGCCATCGACGTTGATCGCACCTAGGCCCTGTTCCAACGCCTCGGCGTAAGCGGCCTTTTGGCTACGCGCCGTGGCGAGGGCTTCCGCGTTCGGTGTGAACACGAGGTTGGCTATCTCGATTTGGCTCGGGTGAATGGCCCACTTACCGGCCATCCCGAGTACCAGGGCGCGCTCCGCTTCCTTCTGATACCCCTCCGGGTTTCTAAAGTTTGCATACGGGCCATCGACCGGGTCAATGTCGTTGGCGCGACACGCAATCGTCATCTTGTAGCGCGGGTAGTGCCAAAGAT
>CBDTZM010000168.1:0-5226 GCA_965364915.1 uncultured Pseudomonadales bacterium
TGGCCGCCCGGCTCGAAGGTCGCGAGATGCCGCAATCGCGACCGTATCATGTTGATACGCTGCTGAACCGACCGGTCGACGCACTACTACCGGAAAGCTTTGCCGCACGAGGGTTTGTGGCGGACCTGCAACACTCGGACGCGCGACTGCGTGAGACCTGCGTGAGACTTCTTGCCGTCGTCGAAGCGGGCGGGTTCCCCGACGAACTCGAGAAACCCATCGAGCAGCTCGGCAATGCGTTGACCGTCGTGCTCGGCGTTTTGGATGGATCTCTCAAATCCGCCGATGCGCGCCGCGCGCTCCGGACCGCGGGCCTGCCCCAAGGCGAATATATCGTTGCCATCGTGCCGGGGTTGCTCGACTGGTTAGCCGAACGGTGATCGAACTCGAAGCGATGGTGCGCCAAGGCTGGGGTCTCGAAGGTGTCGTCGAGGGCTTGGGTGACGGACACATCAACGACACGTATCTCGTCACGACCCCGAACCAGCGCTACGTGCTGCAACGCATCAATCGAGTCGTGTTTCGCGAAGCCGAACGATTGATGCTGAATCTGACCCGAGTGGTCGACCATCTGCAGGCATGTCGAGCGAACTGGACCCCACGGCTCATCGAGACCCGTGGCGGTGCGCCGTCGATGGAGGTCGAAGGCGCGCTTTGGCGATTGTGGAGTCATGTTCAAGGCCGTTCGTTGTCGGAGCTTGCAAGCGATCGACAAGCGTATGCGGCCGGCGTCGCCTTTGGCGAGACGCAGCGCTATCTGGGCGACCTACCGGGTGCACGCCTCCCGGACCCCATCGAGGGGTTCCTGCAGCTCGACTACTATTTGTCGCGCTACGATCACACGGCGCAAAAACCTCCCGCACAGTTTGCGGCGTTCGTCGATTCGCGGCGCCATCTAGCCGATCAATTTCGTTTGCGTGATCGTTACGTTCACGGCGACTGCAAGGTCAACAACCTCCTGTTCGACGATGGCGACGAGGTGTGTGCGGTGCTCGATCTCGATACCGTCATGTGGGGCAACTGGGCGTGGGACTTCGGTGATCTGGTGCGTAGCGGGTGTGTCGTTGACGGGCGTTTATCGCTCGAGCGATTTGCTCAGGTCACGGGTGGCTTTCTCGAGGGTGCAGAGATTGCTGCCGGTGCAGAGGATCTGGCGGCGGCGCCCCAATACGTCACCTACATGCTGGGCGTGCGTTTCCTCACGGATCACTTGGAGGGTGATCGCTACTTCAAAATCGATAAACCGGGCGAGAACTTGGTACGCGCCGAACAACAGTTCGAACTATTGAGATCCATCGAAGCCGGTGCTTCTGAGATGCGCTCCTGCGCGCAAAGTCTCTTAGCCGGTGGTGGCTAAGATAGCTTGTACGATGACGACGAGGGTCAGAACGAAGGTGATGGTGAAGCCGATGCCCATCGCGATGAACTGCCAGCCCTTACCCTTGGCGAAGTCGCGCTCTCGATGGGCCCGGGATTGCACGCCAAGCGCACCGGCGATGGTGCTTTTCAACACCTGCCAGAACGTCAGTTCGCCGTGCTTGTCCTGTTCGTTTGCACCTTGGTCGGCCATGCGGCGCATTATATCCTTACTAGCCGGGAAGGAAGGAGCGCTATGGGACGACTGAGCGCGGAAACCAAGCGAGTTCTCGCCGACATAGAAGCGTTGCCGAAGCGCAACACGCCCAGCATGCGCAGAATACGCCGGGCATCTTCCACACGGTTGGCGACGGCGGCTCCTGAGGTTGTTTTGAGAATCGCGCACGAGCTGATTGGCAGAAGGCGTCGGTGGCTCGGCTATGAACTCATTCACCACCATCCGCCGACCCTGCATTTGCTGAAGCTGTACCAGGTCGAGGCGTTAGGCGCCGGGATGCAGTCTTGGGACGAGGTAGACACGTTCTGCGGCTACATCGCCGGACCGTGTTGGGCCAACGAGCAGATCTCCGACGCGGCGGTCAAGCGCTGGGCGCGGTCGGGCGATCGTTGGTGGCGCCGGGCCGCGCTAGTCGCAACGACAGGGCTCAACGTGCGTAACCGCGGCGGCTATGGAGATCCGCAGCGCACCTTGATGATCGCGACGTTGCTAGTGGACGACCATGACGACATGGTCGAAAAAGCCATGTCCTGGGCGCTGCGGGATTTGATCTACTGGGATACCAGGGGCGTCCGGCAGTTCGTCAAAGAACACGAAGCCGCGTTGGGAGCGCGGGTCAAGCGCGAGGTGGGCAACAAGTTGCGCACCGGCTTGAAGAATCCAGGAGCCAGAAACTAGGTACGGTTACGCGACACATTGCGCAACAGAAGGTCAGTGTTCGTTCTCGATTCTCGTCAACCAATAGTCCGCATCGAAAGATTCGTCTCCTAACATGTAGCGCCACAAACGAATGCGGTTGAGATACTCCAGGCGGCCAGTGTCGTATTCGAACCATGGCTCGCCGGTGGTGAGAATGCTGTGGATGTGCTGTTCATCTGGTTCGCCGTCCGTCCAGAAGATCGGCCGTTGCTCGAAGTGGTCGTTCGGTAGATCGCTCATGTCCCACTTTCGACTTTGTCGAACCGTGGGGCACAAACGAATTTTGAACATGTAGCGCAACTCATCCGACGTATTGTGACCACCGCCGTGCCAGATGCCGTGGTGCAGGAAAAATACCGTACCGGCCGGGCAGACGACGTGTTCCTGCCCGCGCAGATTCTGATAGCGGCCAATGCTGGCCTCACTGACGATGCGTAGGTGGCTGCCGGGCAAGAACCGGGTGCCGCCCATCTCTCGTGTTACCTCGTGCGGGAAGTACATGATCTGAACGTCGAACGCGCGCCGCGGATCGATCGTCGAATCCTGATGCGTAGGTTGCGAGGTACTGCGTTGACCGATCGCCTCATAGCAAGCCGGTGGAAACGTCACGTGCAGAAAGTGGTGATCGAGTGCGGGGTTCTCACCCAGTAGGCTCTGAAGTACGCCGTGCACTGCTGGCAGGCTAACCAGCGTGCCGAGCGCTGAATCGGTTGGGTAAGCATCGGCCAGGCGGGTACCAGGCTTGACGATCGGGATCGCGCTCGAGCGCATGATGGCCTTGTAGTGCTGGCGAATGTCGTCGAGCTCGGCGCCTTCCTCAAGGCCGTAGCGCGACCCGATGTCGGACAAAAACCTCCGGTTGAGAGCCTCCGGCACCAGGGCGTCGAAGCGTAGGAAACCGCGGGCGACGAACTGCGCCATTTGGGTCGTGTTGAGAAGCTCGGGGTTAGCCATCGACTAGCTTCTCGAAGAAAAATTCGTACTTGAGGTAGGCGGTGCGGTACTCGTTGCCGGGTACTTCGGGGATGAGAGGGCTTGCCTGAATCAACCGCCAACCGTCGCGCAGGGCCGAGACGCCGGATTTGTAGGGCGGTTCGTCACCGTCGCCGGCCATGTGATGCGTTTTGCCGGACCCGTCGTAAACGGCCCATCCGGCCACTTCGCTGTCGAGAGCCGAACTCTTGAGGTACAGCACCAGCACCTGTTGCTTTTTCGCCATGTGGCTTCGAGCTTAGCACAGGGTAATATTCGGGTTTCTCGAGGCGGTAAATGCACAGACCATGGTTGCGAAAACTCGTATGAAGTTCGGTACGCTGGTGTTGGCGGCATTGTTGGCGGTTGGTTGCCTCGGTGGCTACAACCGGCCCATGCAGCTGATCTATGACGTTGGTCCGAAGTACCCTCCGTCCGCGAAGGCCGACAAGATCGAGGGCCAGGTTGTTCTCAAATACGACATCAGTGTCGACGGGGTTGTGCACAACGTTGCCGTCGTGCAAGCGGACCCGCCCGGCGTCTTCGACCAAGCGGCCAAGGATGCGGTGGCACAATGGCGCTACAAGGCGCCGATACTCGATGGGGTATCGCAGTCGGTGACGGGCGTCGTCAGCACCTTGAAGTTCGTTTTAAGCAGCGGTGCCTACACGGAATATTGAGCCTAGCGCATGATCAGTGTCAGTCTCATCGACGCCAATACCTACCAGGTCGTCGTCGAAAAGGATGTCGAGACCACGCATGTCGTGCGCATGTCGCAAGAATATTATCGCAAGTTGTGCGGTGCGACCGTCACACATGAGTGGGTGATCGTACAGGCGTTCAACTTCTTGTTGGAGCGCGAGTCGAACACCGAAATACTTCCGGAGTTCGACCTGCACGTCATCAATCGCTACTTTCCCGAGTTCGAGGACGACATCAAAGCCCGACTGGATCGCTAAGACACTAGATTACCAGGTGTCCCAGTGCGTAATGTCGGCAACGGGCGGGCGTTGCGCGCGTTTGAAGTCGGTGCCCACGGTATATGCCACGGGCAGCAGGGCGACCTGCATGACGTCATCGGGGATGCCCAAGATTTCGGCGGCTTCCTTTTCGTGAATGAGGTGCAGGGTGGTCAGTGCGGAACCAAGACCGCGGGACCGCAAAGCCAACTGAAAACTCCAGACCGCGGGGAAGATGGATCCGAACAAGCCGCCGAGCATCACCATCGGGGTTTCCGGTCCCGGTCGTCCTTGCACGCAGGGAATCACGTGCACCGGTACTTCGTGCAGATGCTCCATGAGGTAAACGGCCGAGCCGAAAACGCGCTTGGTTTGATCGTCCGCCGCCTGTTCACCGGCCGCCGACAGATAGGCTTCGCCGCCCTTGCGGTACAGATCGGCGAGTGCCCGGCGTTTGTCGGCATCCTCGACCACCAGCCAACGCCACGATTGCGAATTGGATCCGGTCGGTGCCTGTACTGCGAGTTCCAGACACTCGTTGATGACCTCCCTAGGGACCGGCTTGTCTAGATCCAGACGTTTACGTACTGCCCGCGTCGTCGCAAGCAACTCATCGGTCATGGCGATATCGAAATCCATGGTTTCCCCAGTTTCAGTGTTGACCGGGCAGTGTATCCTATTTGGTTAGTCGTCTAGGATAGTCGGCAATAACGATAGCAAAGCGGGGGTTCGATGAGGGTGCTGGTATTGCTGGTGGCAACGGTGTTGTCGCCCTGTGCGGGGTTGGCCGACACGGCGGTGTTTCGCAACGCGTTGATCATGCCAATAGCGGGTCCGCCGATCGAGCAAGGCGCGCTCGTCATCGAGGCGGGTAAGATCCTCGCGGTAGGACCGTCAGCGTCCATCACCACACCCTCAGGCGCGAGCGAGACCGATCTCTCCGGCAAAGTGTTGATTCCCGGCATGGTCGACACCCATTCGCATATCGGCGGTCCCTCGGGC
>CBDTZM010000169.1:0-5193 GCA_965364915.1 uncultured Pseudomonadales bacterium
ACGGCTTCGTCCAACAACGCCATGGCGACAGCTGCCGCGTCGCGATCCGCACCCGCCGTGGGGCCGCTAACGACCACTTTGTCGAGGCCTAAATCGCGAAGTTCTTCGAGTCTTTCCAGGCAAAGTTCCGGCGGTCCGGCAATGGCGTACTTGTCGACGAAGGCATCTTCCATCAGCCCCGCTTGGGCAGAATCAGCCCGGGTGTGAGCCTTCATGTCGTAACCGTCGTGCAACCTAGCGAGCAGTTGTTTTTCTGACGCCTCGGCCGGCCCCGAGACCTCACCATGCATGACCGAAAAACGTGCGAACGTCGTAAGGCCCCCGCGCACGAGTTCCCGTGCTTTGACGACATCCGGATGGCATACCATGTTGATGAACGCGCCGAACCGCAAGCTGGCCGGATCGCGTCCATGCGCCTCTGCCGCCTTGGCGGCAAGATCCATACCCCAGCGAATACGTTCCGGAACGGCGCCGAGCGTGAACATCACACGGTCAGCCAGTCGCCCCGCCATAGCGATCACCTTGGGTCCTGTGGCAGCCACCTCGACCGGCACCTTGGCAATCTCGTCTTTGTACCAACGAATACGGCTGATCGACGGGTGGTCTGCCAATTGCAGTGCGGCGACCGGAAGTGCGACGTCGTCGGGCATCGGAATATCTTCGAACGCCACCTCCTCGCGACGCAGATAGCGCTGCAGAACGTCGACGTAACGCTCGAAGCCCTTGAACCGGGCGGGCGCACGCCCCAAGTGCGCCAACGCAGAGTCACCACGGCCGATGCCTAAGGCCATACGCCCGTTCGCCACTTCTTGCACGGCCATCGCCGCCGATGCGGTCACTGCGGGATGGCGCGTCACCGAATTGGTCACCCCGGTACCGAGCCCGATTCGCTCGGTGCCGGTAGCGGCCAAGGTGAGTGCAACGTAGGAGTCGGCAGAAAGGTTCTGTGAGTCGACGACCAACATGCCATCCCATCCTGTGCGTTCTGCACGTCGAGCGACATCTAGCGCATGCTGCGGGCGGGAGTGCGTCAGAGTCCAAAGTTCCATGGCGTGTCCATCAGAATCGTTGAAGCACTTTCGCAAACCTCGAGCGCGTTATCCACCCGGTGTCGGGTAACCGGGTTGTATAAAAGCGCAAAAAAGCCCCACGCCGCCATGTGGGGGACGGCGCGGGGCGCTTTCGCCAGGAGCGCGACGGGAGGGAGCAACACCCGACTACTTTACGCCGTAGCGAAGCCGGTAGACGCTGGTTACCATGCGACCTGCAACCAAAAGGCTACGTCTCGCGTGCTACCCATCTACCGTTGTGGTCAATGTAGCCCCGAGCGACTGAACGGAAACTGAATGCAATTTCAACGCCGTTTCAAGGCGGCGATTCAGCAAGGTGAGGTGACCTGCTCGTTTCGCAAGTGGCGCCGCCCGCAAGTGAAGATCGGCGGGCAATACAACATTCACGGCTACGGCGCGATAGAGGTGACCGACGTGCGATCCGTGAAAGCCGGCCGCGCGCGGTTAGCCGACATCAAACGCAGCGGCTTCCAGACCCGGGCGGAGCTACTGAGCACCCTCAAGGCCCAGGCCAACGACACGTTGTTTCTGATCGAGCTTCGTTACCTCGGCGAGACGGCCGTCAAGCAACCATCCAAGAACGCCCTAGCGCCCCAAGAGCTATGCGAATTGCTCGCCAAACTCAAAAAAATGGATACACGATCGCAGAGAGGCCCTTGGGCTATCGCTACGATCAAACTGATCGACCGGCACCCCGCGCGCCGAGCACCGGATCTGGCCGCGATGTTGTCGTGGGAAACCCAACCCTTCAAAGTCAACGTCCGCAAACTCAAAGCGTTGGGCCTAACCGAAAGCTTGGAGGTCGGCTACCGGCTTTCGGTTCGCGGCGTGCAGCTACTCGGTTCGCTATGAGTTCAGAGATCCCGAGCGCCCTACTCCTCGACCTGGGCAACGTCGTCGTCGATATCGATTTCCGCAGGGTCTTTGCATCTTGGTCGGAATCCGCAGGCGTGGACGTTGTGCGTTTCTATGATCGTTGGCAACTCGACGAGGCCTACAAACAGCACGAGGTCGGTGCTATGGATTTCACCACTTACTGCAAACACCTCTCCGAGCTGTTCGATGTCGAATTGAGCGACGACGCATGGTTGACGGGTTGGAACGCCCTTTTCCTATCGCCGTTTCCTGATGTGGTGGCGCGCTTGACCGTGATCTGCGAACAGTTGCCAACGTACTGTTTTTCCAACACCAACGCTGCCCACCATGCGCTCTGGTCAGCGCGCTACGAGACAGCACTCAGTGTGTTCGAACGGGTGTTCGTCTCGAACGAAATCGGGCTACGCAAACCGGACGTAGCAGCTTTCGAACACGTCGCGTCCGAGATGGCTCATCCACCGGAGCAGATCCTGTTTATCGACGATACCTTGGAAAACGTCGAAGGCGCTCGCGCAGCGGGCATGCAAGCAGTACACGTGACATCCTCCGCACATGTCGTACGTACGCTGGAAGATTTTATCTCTAGCCGTTGATCGAGTGACCGATCTCGGCATAGCGGTCCAACAGCGGCATGACCGTGTCCGCATCTGCCGACGGCAGGCCGAAAATCACCCGATCAAACCCCATACCCAGCAACTCGCGAACCCGTTCCTCATCCGCACCAACCCCGAAGATGCTGAGATTGGGCTCTCCTTCGCGCCCGGCTTCTGACCACGCTTCGCGCACGCTAGCGATGCCCGCAACGTAGTCTATGGCGCCCTGAGCCGCGGCTCGAGAGGCATCCTGGTGGATGGGAAACCAACCGTCACCGTACTCGGCGATACGTTGCCAAACCCATTTCGACGATGCACCGAGCAATATCTTCGGTCCACCATTCTGGATCGGTTTCGGATACGACCAAAGCGGTTCGAAGTCGACGAACTCGCCGTGAAATTCCGCGGCCTCCTGAGTCCAGATTTCCCGCATGGCCAACACGCGTTCGCGCAGCACCTTCCACCTGTCGACGAACGCCACGCCGTGGTGCGCCATTTCCTCGGCGTTCCATCCGGCGCCCACACCTAGTACAACTCGACCCTCCGACAGATGATCCAACGACGCGACTTGCTTGGCCATGAGGATGGGATCGCGTTCGGTCACGAGTGTGATGCCGGTACCGAGTTTGAGGGTTTTGGTCACCCCGGCCGCGACGGCGAGTGCGACGTATGGATCGTGACTATGCCAGTACTCGCGCGGCAACTCGCTGCCGCCAGGCCAGGGCGTCGCCCGGCTTGTCGGAATGTGGGTGTGCTCCGGAAAGAAAAGCGATTCGAACCCGCGTGCTTCGGCAGCTTGCGCCAGAACCCCAGGCGCGACCGCGTAGTCCGTCGGAAACATGAGTACGCCAAAGTCCGCCACGGTCAGAGTTTCGAACTCAGCAGATCGCGATAGATCTCGTAGCGTAAATACTGTTCTGCGTCGAGCATTTCCACCATCTGCTCGTCCATGCGTCGCATCAACTTCCGGGTCTTGCCGCGCATCTTGCGAGCCGCGTCGCGCATCGTGTTACTTCGACTCAAACGGACGTACGCTGTCAACTGCCCTACGGTGAATTCGGTGATGTAGGCACGAAATTCAGGAAGTTGCTCGTCGGCCATACCGATGTTCTCGGCGGCTGCCAACACGTCCGGTTGCATCCAAGGCGGCAATCGTTCCTCTCCGCCTTGAGGTGTTTGTTCCGCGGCGTTCACCGCTGACGCAGCCAACAAGCAGCCGAGCGCAATAGCTATGAAAGTTCGATGCACGTCAAATCTCCAACAACGATGTGCAATAGTGTAGCCGAACTGTCCGCGCGAGCGGAGGGGGGAGACGTTAGAGGGTTTCTAGCTTCGAGCGATGGAAATCGATCTTGGAAACGTAACGACGGGCCGCCTGCTCACGCCGGCCGTTGATGCCAATATTGTAAGCCGCCAAAGCACAGGTATCGCCGCCGCACACTTCTTTGAGATGGGCGAGCACTTGAGCGCCGCAATAAATGTTCTGCTCGGGATCGGTGAGATCGTTGGCACCGCAGAAACGACCCCAATACTCCGGGCGCACCTGGGCAGGACCGATGGCGCCGACATGCGAACGCACGTTCTTGCGAAAAGAACTTTCGGTCAGCACGAGACTGGCGATGAGTGCCGGGTCCAGCCGTTGTCGAACCGACGCCTCGAGAATCCAATCGGCAAACTCGTTGGCGGTGTTGGCGCGGACGCCGAATGCGCGACTGACCTTGTTGCCGAAAACTTGCACCTGGCTGTCCCAGCGATCGCTCGGTAGTGACGGTTTCGCAAACGCAACCGTCTCGAAGCCCTGGTGTACCACAACGTTGGCAATCGCGACCGCTACCACGAGCGCAGACACGACCAACGCCCCCTGAATCTTGATCAGGCGGCGGGCTTGCAACGGTAAGGCGCCCCAATATCGAGCGTTGGTTGCGAGAATCCACTGTTTAGCTGCATTGAGCATTGGTGTCTTCGACGTGGTTTTGGCGCGCGTAGTTTACTTGCGTTACGTCACACTAGGAACTCAGTATTCATCACAGGTTCCATGAGACTTGTTAAATCCTAGTAAGTTAGTTGCTACTTACCTGGCGGACCCCAAATATCGGTATAGAAGCGTTCAGAAAACGCACAATGCTGCACTGCACTATAACAAAATGTTCTAAGCAGATCGGAGTCAGAAGCGTTGGATCTAAACAATCCCTGCTCTAACTGCTCCCGAGCTTGAAGTTATCCCAACTCACGAGGTGTTCGGGCGCCAGCACCACCCAGCGGCGATTGCGGCCACGCGCCGTTGCGGCAAATGGCGGCGGATCGTCGACCACCGGATTGCCGTGACCGCCGTTGTACTTAATGCCCATCTGCACCTGAACGTCGGTTAGATGGGGATCCAGCGCCTCCGCGTCGGCGTCCTCTAAAATTCTGGCACGGCCCTGCAACATGATGGCCTGTAGCTCGGGAAACTTCTCGTTGCGGTCGACGATGACGCTGCAACTCGGGTTGCGGCGCAGGTTCACGATCTTCTGACCGCGACCAAAAAAGTAAATCGCACCTCCTGCCCAACCGAACCACATCGGCGTCAAATTGAGCCGTTCCCCAGGCCCGATGGACGCGACGCGCATATTCCATTGCGTCGCCATGATCTCCTCGATCTGGTCTTCAGCAAG
>CBDTZM010000170.1:0-5172 GCA_965364915.1 uncultured Pseudomonadales bacterium
GAAACTCCTCGAGGTGGTCGGCGGTCACCTTGCGTAACGGTTCGACCTCTGGAATGGCGACCCTTTGAGCTAGATCGACCATGATGCAGAAATCTCCCATATCCTGCTCGGCGAGTGTGCCAAGGGCCTCCTCGGCACCTTCGTTGAGCCCGTTGTCGAGCAGAAACTCGATCGACTCTCGTACCTCGACTGCCCGCTGGGAAAAAGCGTCGGACAGCGCGGCGTCTTCCGCCACCTGATGGCTGTCGCGTACATTCAGCCGCCAGTTGAAAAAGCGCAGCATCTCTTCGCCGGTTGCCATCCGCCCTCCTTGGGCCCGCGGGCCCTCGAGCACCGCAAGCATACCCTTCTAAACACCGTTCCGGGGCGCTCGATTGACATGCATATTGCGTTGCAACACGATGCTCGACTTATGATTTATCGAGCACTAGCCATCGATTTGGATGGCACTTTGCTGACCGGCGAAGACTTGCCAACGGCGAACCGCGACGCTGTGCGCAAGGCGCGTGACGCAGGCCTGCAGATCATCATCGCCACTGCCCGTTGGAAAGAGATGGCGCTAGGCGTTGCCGCCGACATCGGTCTTAGCGGCCCGGTCATCGCTTGTTCGGGCGCGCAAGTTTACGATCCGGCAACACGCGAAGACCTGTTTGACGAGCGCCTGCCCGCAGATTTCACCGAGGCGCTATACCAAATCTGCAACGCGGAACGCTGCATCGCCACCGTTACGGTGGGCGACGAGGTGCTATTGAAGCTCGACGGCCAGCCGGACATGTCTGCGATGGGCACAGAAATGCATTGGGTCCCAGAGCTCACCGTGGACACGAACAACCTGCCCCGAATCGGCGCCATACAAGGCACGCAAGCCAACGCCCGCATCAGAGACGAATGGCAAGCGCGCTTTACCGACAGCGTCAACATCTTCGATTCGATCGGCCCGACCGGGCGCATCATCATTACCATCACCGCCAAAGCGGCGACCAAGGGCGCCGCTCTCGAAGCCGCATGTGACCACCTCGATCTGCAAACCAGTGCGGTGGTGGCGTTCGGCGATGCCGAAAACGACTTGGCCATGTTCGATGTTGCCGGCGCCGCGGTGGCGATGGGTCAGGCAGAAGACGCAGTCAAACAAGCGGCATCCTTCGTTAGCCTGCCCCACGACGAGGCCGGCGTGGCGCACGCTATCGAGCACTTACTTGCGAACGGAGACTTCAAAGCATGACTGTGGAGATGTTCGAGCTCGAGGGCTCGGACGGTAAGTCGATTCACGCCCGTTGCTGGCGCCCGAGCGGTCACCTCAAAGCCGCCGTCCAAATCGCCCACGGCATGGGCGAGCACATCGGTCGTTACGATCGCGTTGCCGAAAGCCTCAATGAGGCAGGCTACGTCGTATATGGCAACGACCACCGGGGCCATGGTACGACAGACCCGGATCGGCTCGGCGAACTGGGTGACGACGGTTGGAATCTCACCTTGGACGACGCGAGACGTCTGAACGAGCACATCGAGTCCAACCACCCAACGCTCAAGCGCATCCTCCTCGGGCACAGCATGGGCGCCATGCTCACGCAGCAGTACCTCTACCGTTACGGCCACACGCTCGATGCCGCGATACTCTCCGGGTCGCCTGGAATTGCCAACCCGTTGCAATCGTTGATCACCGGTCTACTCGCACGCTTCGAAACTTGGCGCCTCGGCCCGGCAGCGGAGAGCGAGTTGCTACAAAATCTGTTGTTCGCGAGCGCCAACAAAGCCTTCGACGATGAGGACGCTACCGGTTTTGAATGGTTGTCGCGGGATGCAGAAGAGGTGCAAAAATACGTAGAGGATCCGCAGTGCGGCGGCACGCTTCGGCCCGGCAGCCTGGTGGCGTTGTTCAACGGTGCGCGCGAGGCCGCGCGCCGTGCCAACGTGGCGACCATCCCCAAAGACCTGCCGATTTACATTTTGTCCGGCGCTGACGATCCCGTGCACGGTGAAGAGAAGAACCTGCAACGGCTGCTAGACAGATATCGCGCTGCAGATCTCGAGGTCGACTACCGACTTTATCCGGGCGGGCGCCACGAGATGTTCAACGAGACCAACCGCGATGCCGTGATCGACGACCTGATCGGTTGGTTGGATCGAATCTAAGCGCCCCAATAAGCGGCCGGGCCGCAATTTACGATTACCCAGGCTGCCAATCGGGATGCGCCGCAGCGTCGCCATGTTCCAGCGTGCGTTCGTGCACCGCTTGCATTGCCGCAAAGATGGTTCGGGTGGCATCGGGTACCGTCGTGCCTTCAGGAAAGGTGATCGGATCGAGGACGTGCGCCGCGACCGGCCCAGGCACGGCTTCACTCATCCCAGCCCCCGGCGGACGGATCTTCTTCAAGCCGGCCATGTAAATGGGTACTACCGGTACGTTTTTCTCCAGCGCCAATATCGACACGCCGTGCTTGAACTTCGACAGGTGCCGGCCGCGGGAGCGCGTACCCTCCGGAAACAGCATCAGGTTCGCGCCTTGATCCAGCAACCATTTCGGATAGTCCAACGTCCTTGAGCCGCCGCCGCGGTGGATCGGATAGGCCGCGTTGATGAGAGACTGATACCAGGGTCGCAGCCGCACTTCCTTGCGGCCTTTGATGAACCATCTGTCCGCCGCCGCGCCGAAAAACAGATTGGTACGAATACGCCACGGAATTGCCTTCATCAAACAGAACTGATCGAAGTGGCTGGCATGATTGGACACCACGATACAGGGGCCCTCGAGCGCGTCGAACTTGTCTTTGCCGGTTACGACGTGCTCGGTGAAGTACTTGCGAGCCCACCGACCGAAGTTGTAATCGTACATCAGCGTTCGGGCGGTACGCGCCCACCAACGAATCTGCCAATCGTGGGGACCTTCGGTTTCGGTGGTCTGCTCGAGCAAGCGCTGGAACAGCGGCAGGTCGATGGCCGGCATGATCTCGGTTTCTGCGGTCGTGCCAAGTTCCTGGGCGAGAGTCGCTCGGTAAGCCTTGAAGTTGTCCGGTGCATCGATGAACGTGCACTGATCCCACTCGCCAAGCAGGTGGTAGCTGCCGAGTATTTTCGCCTCCCAGTGCTCAATGGCGTCGTGCATGCGTGAGAGAAATCGGGGATCCTGCTTCGCGGCCTTCATGCCCGAGGAGTGGTACTTCATCAGTATGACGTAGTGGGACATGGCCGTTTTTAAGAGCTAACCGCTATCGCCTCCTTCGGACGAAACCTCTGGAGGGGTGGAGAGCATCTCGACGAACTCATCGATCGGCATGGCGGGCATGGTCGTCACCTTGATGGTACCCCGAGCCCCCAGTTCCATGACGATGCGTGCCATCACTTCGTTGGAAGGTGCGTCGATGACGTTGACGAAGTCGTAGCCCCCCAGCACCGCATACTGCGATCGTACGCGTGCACCCATCGCCTCAACTTCCTTGTTGACCGCCTGGAGCCGTTCCGGACGCTCCTTCAAGGTCTTGCGTCCTTCATCCGTCAGCGTACTGAGCATGATGTAACTGGCCATTGCTTCCCCCTTCCTTTGTCGCCACCCTAACCTCATTTTTGGGGGATGAACAGCGTCGTCACCCAGCGGAGACGGCCAAAAAAAAAGGTCCGCCATCTCGAGTTGATGGCAGACCTTAGGGGGGACCGACGCGTCGAGCGCGTCGGTTTTTTATTAGCTAGGCGGCAGCTTTTTTGGCTACCGGCTTGACCACTTCTTCGGTTTCGGGGGAGAAAGAATCGCGTACCAACGAACCAGCGTTCTCGACCGCTTCGCGAACGACTTCGCCGCCAGCCTTCAAGTTGTCTTGAAAGCCTTCCCAGACCGCTTGACCGTAGTCACGCTGCAGCTCTACGAACGAGCTGACGTCCTTGATCTCGGGTAGCTTACCGGCGAACTCTTGGTTCATCTCGAAGTACTTCCGAACACCTTCGGTCTGCAGTTCTACCAAACGTCGAACCGTACCGGTGTTGATTTCAAACAACTCACGACCCAGATTGGCTTGTCTTTCCATTACGCTCATCGCAATTCTCCTGTAGTTAGAATCCTGTCCAATTTCCGCTGCGACAAGCAATGTTGCAGCGCACAATGGCGAGTATTGTGCACCACACAATTGTGCAGTGCAACACTAAATTTAAAACTTTTCTGAATCGGTCTACAGGCCTTATTTTTACGGCGATCACAGCGACAATCGTCGTTCAATCCGCTCGTTGAGGACCTCCAGAGAGACCGTTTGAAACGATAATTCGTGCAGCGCACTATCCGTAAAGTGCATTCCGAGTTCAAGTAATTCGGCCGTGGGTCGATATCATTATTGCACTGCAACAACAACAATTGACCAAAAACGGTTTATTGGCCACACTTGCCAAGAACCTAAGGTTTAGGACCGCCGTGTACGAAGAAGTCGAAGTCGCCCGACACCGATCCAAACCCCCATCGCTGTGGTTTTCCGCCACCGAGGTGCCCCGGGTGCTCGCGGAAATCTCGACCTTGTCCTGTGCTTGGATGCCGCTGCTGGCCAACGCGCCCCGCGGCGACGGCCATCCGGTGCTCGTCCTGCCCGGCTTCATCGCCAATGATTCTTCAACTCTGGTGCTCAGGCGCTTCCTCAGCCAGCTCGGCTACGCCGCATTGCCGTGGAGGCTCGGCCAAAATACCGGAGAACCGGCACAACAAGACAAACTCGTCAGGCGTTTCCGGCAGATCACGCAGGACTATGATCAACCGGTCTCCATCGTCGGCCAAAGTCTCGGCGGCGTTTTCGCCCGTGAGTTGGCTCGACTGTTTCCACAGTCGGTGCGCTCGGTGATCACCTTGGCCGCCCCGTTCGGCGCGATCGATCGTGGATCGACCAATCCGTTGGTCGCGAGTTTGTTTGAAGTCATGTCGGGGCTGACGGTGGAGGAGCTGCGGGATCGAATCACGACCAACGTTCCACGCACACCACCGCCGGTTCCGTTCAGCGCGATCTATTCGAAGTCCGACGGCGTGGTCGCTTGGCAGACCTGCCTGGAGGCAGAGTCGGATTGCACCGAAAATATCGAAGTCATCGGCAGCCACAGCGGCATGGCGATGCATCCCTTGGTATTACACGTGATCGCCGACCGGCTCAGCCAGCCTGCGGACGCCTGGTCGAAGTTCGACCGGCAATGCGGCGTTCGGCGGATGTT
>CBDTZM010000171.1:0-5169 GCA_965364915.1 uncultured Pseudomonadales bacterium
AAGCCCATGCCGCCGGAGTGGGCGGCGACGGCGAAGCCGAGCTCCACACACTTGGCCCAGAACGGATCGTAGTCGTGCTCGCTGTCGATGCCATAGCTATCGAGCCAAGTGATTTGCTTCGCAACCTCCGGATGCTCTTCCGCGATGCGCGGCACGGGACGCCGCACGAAGGATGGAATCATGGCGACCTTGAGACCGAGGGACTTGGCGTGTTCGAGCTCTTTGATGCCTTCTTCCGGAGTGTTGAGCGGTATGACAGCAGCAGGGGTCATCCGATCGCCGTATTCCGCGTAAGACGCCGCTGCGTACTCGTTGTAGGCATGACACGCGAGCTGGCGAAATTCGTCGTTCGGAAAACTATGAAAGCCCAGTGCCATCGTTGGATAAAGCACCGCGTAGTCCAGGCCGAAATCGTCCATACGCTCGTGGTAGAGCTTCGGCAGCATGGCCGTGCAACGATCAAAGGTATTTTTAGTCGGTAGCGCCCACCATGGCGCACGCATGGTGCGGTGGTAGCGCCGCTCGTCGTCGGTCATCTGGTACCAACCGGCGGCGCGGCCGGCGCGCATCTGACCGCCGAAATCGGCTACGGCCTGTTCGCCGCCAGCCGCTTTGAAATGCTCCATCAGGACCGGCGCGTATTCAATGATGTGGGAATCGCCATCTATCAGCGGATGGCTGAGCTTGGCGCGTATTCGGGCCGATTCAGTGGTCATGATCTTCAACTCCGTCTCGTTTGGAACTGTGCCTACTCGCGTTCAGAGTGTAATACCTTCAGTACGCCAGAGCAGCACGCAGGAGAAATCCAGCTAGCTCACGCTAGCCCCACCGTCCACCGGCAAGGCGATGCCGGTAATGAATTGCGCTTTGTCGGAGGCAAGAAATGTTGCTGCGTACGCCACATCCCAGCCGGTACCCATCTTGTGTCCTAACGGTACCCGTTGATCGCGGGCGGCGATGACTTGCTCGCGGGTCATCGAATCCGATATCCGCGATTCAATCGCCATGGGCGTGTTCATCAGTCCCGGCAGAATGACGTTTGCCCGTATCCCGTAACGCGCATTCGCTTGTGCGAGTTGCTCGGTCAACGCTATCACGCCCGCTTTGGTCGTCTTGTACCCCACATACGGGTACGGTCGCCATGCGGCCATTGAGGATATGTTGATGATGACGCCGCTGGCTTGCTTCCGCATTTGCGGCAGCGCGTGCTTGCAGGTCAATACCATGGCACGAAGGTTGACGTTCACTAAACGATCGAAAGCATCCGTCACAATGTCCGTTATCTCTGCATCGCCTGCCGCGATGCTCATGCCCACGTTGTTGTGTAACACATCGACTCTGTCCCACCGCTCGATGGCGGCTAAGACAAACGCCTGAACGCTCTCCTCATCCGTGACATCGATGAACCCGGCCATCGCGGTACCGCCTTCGGCCTCGATCATGGCGACGGTCTCTTGAGCCGATTCGACGTCGAGGTCTCCGACGAGCACGCTCGCGCCTTCGCGAGCAAACTCGATGGCCGTGGCGCGGCCATTGCCGATGGTCTCGCCCGGTGTTTGCCCGCCGCCTACGACAAGCGCGATCTTCTCCGTCAGTAGCATCGTGTAGCCCTCGTGAACCCCGGGGAGACTCTGCGCTATCCTAACCGATCCTCTAGGCACCCTAAGGAGCCACCCATGACTCGACTCGAACCACTCGATATCGATGCGTTGACACCGGAACAGCAAGCCGTTCTGGATGCGATGCAGAGCGGCCCCCGAGGTAAGCGACACGGCCGGTTGGGGCTCGTCGGGCCATTTGGCGTTTGGGTACGCTCGCCCACCGTCGGCAACGCCGTGCAAGCATTCGGCGCCGTGGTGCGTTTCGAATCCCGGCTGCCGGAAAACGTCAAGGAGGTCGCCATCTGCACGGTGGGTGCTCATTTCCATGCGAAGTTCGAATTCGCCGCGCACGGCCCCATGGCGATCGCCGCAGGCGTGAGCGAAAGCGCAGTGAACGCCATTCGGCACGGCACACCGCCCACACTCGAAGACAATACCGAAGAACTCGCGTACGAGGTCGCTTCGGCGCTGCTAAGTGATCATCAATTGAGCGACAGTTTGTATTCCCGGGCGAGAGCGGCATTCAGCGAAGGCGAACTCATCGAGCTCGTGACAATCATCGGCTACTACTGTCTCGTCTCGCTGACATTGAATGCCTTCGACGTGCCGCTGCCAAACACCATGCCCGATCCGTTTCCGGACAAGTCGTAGTAACATGGCGCAAGACCCGATCGTTTTGGCCATCCGGTGAACAACGAATACCTGCAAGCAATGACGGACGAAGGCGCTCTCACCGTCAGCCTTAAAAGCGACTGGTTGTTCGGTAATGTGCCAGAGCTGGAGAACAGCCTTGACGAGGTAGAAACTTCTGCACCCAGCCGCGTCACTTTTCAGTGCGGCGGACTGCAGAACATCGATATCGCCGGCGCTTGGGTGCTGTTTCGTAAATCGCAAGAGCTGGAGGCAGAGGGCGCGACAATCGATTTTCGCGGTTTCAAGGCTGCGCATTTCAAGTTCCTCAAGAGCATCACCGACGTCCATCCATCGACATCGAGCGACCCACGTTCCGCACCGGGCGAGCGACGCGTTGTGGCTGCGTTAGAGCATCTTGGACATGCGGCTGCTTCGGGGCTTGCCGACGTTGGCTTCATTGCGCGCTCGGTATTTGACGGGATCAGACGGCCTTCGGCTTTGGCGTTTCGCGAAACCGTGCATCAGATCGAGCAGACCGGCGTGCGCGCCATTCCCATTGTCGTGCTCATGAGCTTTCTGACGGGCATGGTGCTCGCCTATCAAGGCGCCACACAACTCGCCAAGTTCGGCGCCGAGATCTTCGTCGTAGACCTGGTCACGATCGCAGTGCTGCGGGAGATGGGCGTCATGATGACGGCGATCATGGTGGCTGGCCGCTCAGGCAGTGCGTTTGCCGCATCGCTCGGGTCCATGAAGCTCAACGAAGAGCTGGACGCGTTGCAAGTCATGGGCCTGAGTCCCACTCAAATTCTGGTGGTGCCCCGCATTTTTGGCCTCTTGATCGCCCTACCCCTATTAACCGTCATCGCTGACATTGCCGGTTTGCTGGGCGGCCTTGCGCTTAGCACGAGCGTTCTCGATATGACGCCGACCCAATATGTGCATCGAGCGATCGAGAGTGCCTCCACGACGGCACTGTGGGTCGGCCTGATCAAGGCGCCGGTGTTCGCCATACTGATCGCCGGCGTGGGTACGCTGCGAGGGTTGCAGGTGACTGGTTCGGCCGAACAGCTCGGCAGGCTGACCACCGTCGCGGTCGTTCAGGCCATTCTGCTCGTCATGATAGCGGACGCCGCGTTCACCGTTTTGTTTTCTCGCTTGGGGATCTAGATGGAGCCTGTCATCTGCGTTCGCAACCTAGTCAACGAATTTGGGTCACAGCGAGTACACGATCGTTTGAATCTCGACGTTATCACGGGTGAGATACTCGGTATCGTCGGCGGCTCAGGCACCGGCAAATCGGTGTTGCTCCGCAGCATGCTGGGTCTGCACCGGCCGCAAGGCGGCACGATTCACGTGCTTGGACGGGACGTACAGACCTCGAGCCAAGGTCTGCAACGCTGCTGGGGCGTGCTGTTTCAGAACGGCGCGTTACTGTCGGCTTTGACGGTGCGCCAAAATGTCGAGCTGCCCATTGCGCTACACTCGACCATGCCAGCCCAAACGCGACGCAGTCTGGCCGACTTGAAGATCCAGATGGCCGGGTTGCCGTTGGACACCGGCGACAAGTTTCCGCGAGAGCTTTCCGGTGGCATGAAGAAGCGCGCTGCGCTTGCCCGAGCGCTGGCATTGGAACCGAAGATTCTATTCCTCGACGAGCCGACCGCCGGCCTGGATCCTATCGCGGCCACGGAGTTCGACAACCTGGTGACGTATTTGCAATCGAGCCTGGATCTGACGATTGTCATGGTGACCCACGACGTCGATACGCTGTTTCGTGTTTGCGATCGCGTCGCGGTGCTGGTAGACCAAAACGTCGTTGTGGGACCCCTCGAGGAAGTCGTGCGATCACAGCATCCTTGGATTCAACGGTACTTCAACGACCCTCGCGCGCAACGTGCGCAAGCCGTGGAGCACTGAGATGGAAGATCGCACCGGTTACCTGATCGTGGGGTCTTTCCTGGTGGTTGCCGTCGCATCATTAATTGGGCTGATGGTCTGGTTCGGGGGCGGCGCCGGTCAGGAACCCGTCGCGCGCTACCTGGTGCTGTTCCACCGCGACATCAGCGGCTTGACGCCCGGCAGCGCGGTACGCTACTTGGGCGTTGACGTCGGACAAGTCACATCCATTGCGCTGGCTCCTGATAAGGCCCAGACCGTCGAGGTAGAAATCGAAGTCGGCCACTCGACGCCCGTGGATGCGGGTACGTTTGCCGGTTTGGCATTGCAAGGGGTGACAGGCGTGGCCTTCATCAACATGGATACCGAACCCGGCGAGCATGGCCCGATCAAGACTGAACCCGGCCTACGCTATCCCGTCATACCGTCGCGCAGCGTTGGCCTCGCGGCCTTGCTGGCGGATACGCCCGCAGTGATGGGTCGAGTGAACGACCTTCTGGACCAGGCAGGTCGTCTTCTGGATGAGTCGAATCAGGCGTCGGTCGCACGCACACTCGATAACCTGGAGGAACTCTCCACCGCCCTCGCCGCGAAGCGCGAGGAGATCGCCGCACTTCCGCAACGCCTCGAGGCCGTACTGGACAATCTGGAGCGCGCTACCGAACAGTTGCCCGGTCTCGTCACCGAGGTGCAACCGGAGATCGTGGCAGCCATGCAAAACTTGAATCGATCCAGCGAACGGTTGCTACAAGTGACGAGTCGGCTCGATGATTGGCTGAAAGAGAATGACACTGAGATGCGCAGTTTCGTCGGCGACGGGCTTGGTGAGATACCCGCGCTGGTGGCGGACATGCGCCGGACCGTGCGCTCTCTGGATAAACTCGTGACAGAGTTGCGCGATGATCCGTCACAGCTAGTCCATCGCCCACAGGTCCGGGCCGTGAGCGTAGAGCGATGAACATGCAACGTCTCACAATGGCGTTGTCGATCCTGCTAACCGGCTGCGGTTCGATTCTGACATCAGACCAGCCGGCGG
>CBDTZM010000172.1:0-5157 GCA_965364915.1 uncultured Pseudomonadales bacterium
GCCGTATTGGCGCGGACCGACTTGCCCCACATGCCGACTTCATTCCACGTATGCGAAGGCATGTGCTGTATGTGGCTCGCAACTGGAATGGCGCTACCAAGGTATTCGGCACAAGCGAGAGCGCGGTCGGGATGCTGACTCGACTCGGTTGCGTGTATGTATAGGTGGCAGGCACCGGGATGGGTTATGTCTTCCTCGAGAACACCAGTCAGCACGCCGTGCAGACGTATCAGATCCGGGTCGTTGACATCCCGGTAACCGCGCCGCTCCTCGAGCAGGAATAACGCCACGGCATATACCGTTGCCACTTCGTGATTGTCGGGGTAGGTCTCATGTACCTTGGCCATTGCGGCGGCGAAAGCCTCGTCGACCGGCCGACGATTTTGTGGGTCGTAATTTTCCGGGTAGCGGACGGTGGCCGCGGCAATCAATTGTCGCTCCAGCTCGGTGGCATGCGCCGGGGCGAGCGCGACGGCCCTGGTGATCGCCGCATGGGCAAGTCGTGCTTTTTCGTCCGTCATGCCGCCATTGAGGAATGAACCGAGCGCAAACGCTTCCCCCCAGTAGCACATGGCGCAGTCTGGATCGATGCGCCTAGCTTCGGCCATCGACCGCGCCGCTGCGTCGACGTTGTAGGCATAGCGTAATTGCATGCCTTGCGTGAAGTATTCCTGCGCCTTGTCGTTCTGAGTGGTGATTTTCCACGCATAGGCTCCCAGCGCCTGGGGAATCAGGCCGATTGGCTTGTGAAAGCGGATTGTGTCAGCGCCGGGAACAGGCGCCGTCGAGGTCTGCGTGCTCATACAGCCCATAACGCACACCGCGGCAAACGTCGCCGCGAGCAGTCTCTTCATCGAATCCCCCATCGCATATACGTCCAGTTAGCGTATGCGATCGCACAGTAAAAGTCCGTAGGCGGATTTGCCGACGCAAGGAGAGAATAGGCGAGAGAGAAACCCTGGGCGGTCCTAACCCACAGCCGTGTTCCTTAGCGGATCATGGGCGGCTGGCGTATCGGGTAATCTGGCGGGTTCGGCCTTCAAATTGGCGATCTCGATGCGCAGACCGTCAATGTCGAGCTTGCGTGCGTGGTCGGACACAAGCAACACACCAAGGCGTCGTTCGATGACCCAAAGCCAGATAAGCAGTGCGAGGATGAGTATTTCAATCATGGCGATATTTTCTCGAAGGCTTGGGCGAGGGTTTGAGGACGTGTGCACAAATTTGACATTGCACCAGCCGGATCTTGCGAGAAATGAGAACCAGTGGGTCAATGGGTAACGCTCGGCAGGTTGGATCACCAGGGTTGAATACACCCACTACGATTGGTTCGTTGGCGCAGTTTCAAGGCATACTGATGAACCTTGGGACCGAGAGCGGTTAACCGATGGATAACGTAGCAAGCTGGGCAAAGTTTGCGGGTTCCAACGCCGACCTCGCCGACACCGGTAGCCGATTGTTGTACCAGGGCAACGAACTGGCGTCTGCGTATCTGGCCACCGTCGCGCCCGACCACGGTCCCCGGGTTCACCCGGTTTTTCCGGCGCTAGCGCTAGGAGAACTCTGGCTTTTCATCGTGGACATGTCGCCGAAGTACCGCGACCTGATTCGCAATCAACGCTTTGCGTTGCATACCTTGCCGACAGCACAAGGCGGCGAGGAGTTCTATATCCGCGGGCTGGCAGAATTGGTTGCGGATGCGGATGAAAAATCGCAGATACTGACAGGCATCGACACGAACCAGGGCGCAATGGATTTCGAAGCCTTGTTTCGCTGTGGACTCAAAAGCGTTCTCTACACAAGGTGGGACCATTGGGGCACCGCAGAGTCGTGGCCGAACTACGAGAAGTGGCAGGCTTGACGATCGCTATCGCCAGTTTCGATTTTCTGCGAATCTAGAGTTTCCTGGAGGAGGTCGTTATGGAAGGGTCGCCAGTTGCCGGCGCCACGTTTCGGTTCATAGAGACGAACGGCATTCGCATGCGCATTGTCGAAATGGGCGATGATGGGCCGCTGGTACTACTGGCCCATGGGTGGCCTGAATCGTGGTACTCGTGGCGCCATCAAATGCCGGCGCTCGCCGCAGCCGGGTACCGGGTTGTCGTGCCAGAGATGCGTGGCTACGGAGAAACCGACGCGCCCGAACGTATTGCAGACTACGACATCGACCATCTTGCGGCGGACATGGTCGGCGTGTTGGATGCACTGGGCGAGGATCAAGCGACGATTGTTGGACACGATTGGGGTGCGATCGTCGCCGCCACCACCGTGCTGCTCCATCCCGAGCGCTTTTCCAGTTTGGTGCTCATGAGCGTTCCTTACGGTGGCCGCGCGGCAACCTCGCCGATGGAAGGTTGGAAGGCGACGTTTGCTGATAACTTCTTCTACATCCTGTACCACAACGAAGCTGGCGGCGTAGCGGAAGCCGAATACGACGGTGATCCTCGCGGCATCTTGAGCCGCTTATACCTTTCGCCGGACTCGCCCAGGGAAGCCCCCGTCGTGACCGATCCCAAACGCGCTGCGGGTGGTTGGATACCGCGACTCGGTGTCCCGCAAGGATTGCCGGAGTGGCTGGAAAAACAAGATCTCGATTACTACGTGGCGCAATTCGAAGCCTCCGGATTCCGCGGCGGTGTAAATTACTATCGCAACTTCCAACGCAACTGGGAGATCACCGAATCGCTCGCCGAGTCCAAGATCGAGGTGCCGACGCTCTTCATTGCGGGCGCGAAGGATGGCGTCATTCAGGGCGCGACGGCAGACGCGTTGGAAAAATTGATGGAACGCGCCATCGAAGACTTGCGCGCTGTCATACTCGTGCCGGAAATGGGGCACTGGATTCAGCAGGAAAATCCCGGGGCGACGAATGACGCCATGCTGGGTTTTTTGAACGACCTGTAGCGTCACAATCACATGAACGGTCACAGGCTCGACGAGTTGGAACGAGGACACCTCGCTGAGCAGGGGTTCGTGTTGCGCGAAAGGGTGTTTACCCCTACTGAAGTCGCGTCCATCGCCGATCGATGCGAGGCTGCGCTGGCCCTTGCCGCTAGCGGGCCCGTCACCCGCAAGATTACCATGGGCAAATATCTCTTCGAAATCAATCCCGAGCTTGTCACCGTGGTCAAGTGGGAACCGGAGTATCCGGATAAACTTCAGGGTCTAGAACCGTTTGCGCATTTCGACGACGCTCTCGCGGCCTGGGGCAACGATGCGCGCTTCGTCGACCCCATGCGAGATCTATTGGGCACCGCAAATCCTTCGCTGTTCACCGAGAAACTCAACGTCAAGCGCGCACGCGTCGGAGGTGCGATCTTCTTGCACCAAGATAGACCTTACTGGGTCGAGAATTCGGAAAACGCCGACGAGATCGCGACGGCCGTCCTGTTCCTCGATGACGCCAACCGGGTCAACGGTTGTGTTGAGGTGGTGCCCGGTAGTCACCGACTGCCGCTTGCGAAGGGCCGCGATGTCGAGGGTTTCGGTAGCTTCGAAATGGACCCCGCCGATTTCGACAACGACCAGCTGGTCGCATTGGAGGTGGCTGCCGGAAGTGTGGCTTTCTTCGGGCCGCGTTTGGTGCACCGGTCGCTGCCGAATACGACCGAGACCGATCGCCGAACGCTCTTGTACAGCTATCAACCCGAAGGTCGTTCGACCTCCGCGGAATTCTTGGCACGGATGGTCGCTGCGAATAGCAGTCGGCACGGTTAGCGTGATGCGGTATCCGAATTGTAGCGACGAGCAACGACGTTTGTTCGATGACCACGGTTATTTGGTCGTGGAAACGGCTGTGGCGCTCAACGACGTAGCTGAGGTGCGCGACCATTGCGACGTGATCGTCGCGAAACGTGAAAAGCTTGCTTTCGACTGGGCCTGGGAGAAAGACACGCCGATCGAGGAGCGCAAATTCAAGATAGTTCAAGGCAGCCCCTCGCGAACTTGGCCGCAGATCAACCAGATGCGGCTTCGACGCTGGATGATCGACTTCGGCTCGTCGCTTCTCGGTAAGCCCGTTGAATTCTGGTACGACCAGTACCTCGCCAAGCCGCCGTTCGAAGGGGCGGAAATCTACTGGCATCAAGATGAAGGCTACTGGGGCCGCAATTTGGACGAACGGGGGATCACCTGCTGGCTACCGTTGCACGATGTGAATGTCGAAAACGGCTGTATGCATTTCATCAAAGGCGGGCATCGCGACGGCGTACTCGAACATTTTCAACCGGAGCATATCCAGAGCGACCTGCTCTATTGCGAACCGGATGCCAGCCGCAGTGTGGCTTGTCCTATCTCGGTTGGCAGCGTGACGTTCCATCACGGCAAGACCCCGCACATGACGCCGCCGAACCGGACCGACGCGTGGCGTCGCGCGGTGACGACACATATGCGCGTCATCGGTAGCGAAGGCGAGGGCGACCATTATCCGTGGAAGGTTTACGTCAACCAATTCACCGGAGAGCGCACGCTACCGGAGTCGCGGTGAGCTTGCTTGCCTCCTATCTTTGACGATAAACGAGTCCATCAGCACTCAACCTGATTCGGTACAGACTCGTGCGCGCAGTCATGTAGAGCGTTCTGCCATCGTCGCCCCAACCGGCGTTGGCAGGTAGCTCATCTGGCGCAATCGTACCCAAGTGTTTACCTTGCGAGTCGAACACCATGACGCCGCCTGGACCGGTGGCGTACACGTTACCGGACCGGTCGATCGTCAAACCGTCGGGTGCCCCGGGTTGTGCCATGTTGTTGGCGTCGAAGAATACCGCCCCTTCTCCTAGCGTTAAGTCTTCACGCACCGGATACGACATCCACAGGCGGTTCGGAGGCCCGTCCGAATTGGCGACGTAAAGGGTCTGCTCGTCGGGCGACAGGCCTATGCCGTTCGGGCGTGTCTGGGCGCTTGCGAGCAACGTGACCGTGCCGTCGGTATCAAGGCGGTAAATACCATTGTGGGGTTGCTCCTTGGCGGGGCTGTCGTCTTGACCCGACAATCCGTACGGAGGATCAGTGAAGAAGGCCGCACCCGTCGAATGGAAAACGATGTCGTTAGGGCTGTTCAAGCGCTTGCCGTCGTAGCGGTCGGCTAACGTGTGGCGGGTACCGTCGTTGTCCATGCGCGCGACGCGGCGGTTGCCGTGTTCGCAGAGAATGAGCCTA
>CBDTZM010000173.1:0-5119 GCA_965364915.1 uncultured Pseudomonadales bacterium
ACCTTGATGCGCAAGAACATCGTCACCGGTAAGCAGGTCACCAACGCGACCCAATCCTACGACCCCGAAACCGGTCTGCCCCAGGTCAACATCCGGTTGGACAACGACGGCGGCATTCAAATGAACGACGCCACCAAAGACAACATCGGCAACTCGATGGCCATCATCTTCATCGAGCAAAAACCCCGCAGCCGCAAGACGATCGTCGACGGCGAAAACGTCGTGGAACACTATTCCGTCGAAGAACAACGCGTCATCAGTGTGGCAACGATACAAGGTGCCCTTGGCTTCAACTTTCGCATCACCGGGCTGCAGCTCGGCGAGGCGCGCGATCTAGCGTTGTTATTGCGGGCTGGCGCGCTTGCGGCACCCATGTATATCGTCGAAGAGCGTACGGTAGGTGCCAGTCTCGGCGAGGAAAACATAACGCGCGGCCAGCAGGCCGTCGCTTTCGGGTTCGTGGCCGTGATGATCTTCATGTTGTTTTACTACAAAGGCTTTGGGCTGGCGGCCGATATCGCGCTAACCGCGAACTTGATGCTGTTGTTCGCGGTGATGTCGGTATTGGGCGCGACCCTGACGTTACCCGGTATTGCGGGTATCGTGTTGACCGTCGGCATGGCCGTGGACGCGAACGTGCTGATCTTTTCGCGTATCAAGGAAGAACTCAAAGAACGGCCGCCACAGCAAGCGATCCAAGCCGGATTCGATCGGGCGCTACTGACCATTCTCGATGCCAACATCACCACTTTCTTCGTTGCCATCATTCTGTTTTCGATCGGCAGCGGGCCTGTCAAAGGCTTTGCCGTGACGTTGGCCGTCGGTATCGTGACGTCGATGTTCACCGCCATCATGGGTACCCGTGCCCTGGTCAACCTCATGTACGGCGGCCGCAAGTTGGAGGGGCTGCGCATATGAACGTTCCCTCGATCGATTTCATGGGCAAACGTAAGTTCGCGGGTTATACATCGATCGGGCTAATCGTTCTGTCGTGTCTGTCCTTAGCCGTCAGCGGGCTCAATCAAGGTCTCGATTTCACCGGTGGTACGTTGGTTGAAGTCGGATTCGACGCACCGATCGATCCCGAGACCGTGCGTAACCAACTCGAGCAATCGGGTTTTGCCAACGGCGTGGTGCAACAATTTGGCACCGACCGCGACCTGCTCATTCGCATGCCGCCCCAAGACGTAGACGACCAGGCCACGTTGGGCGACCGCATTCTAGACAGTGTTCGCGAACATCACCCCAACGCGATCATGCGCCAGTCGAACTTCGTCGGCCCGGTGGTTGGTGAAGAGCTGACGGAGAGCGCGGGCCTGGCGCTGCTGGCGGCGCTTGGCGTCGTCATGCTGTACATTCTGTTCCGCTTCACCAAACAGTTTTCCGTTGGTGCAGTGGCGGCGCTCGTGCACGATGTCATCATCGTGTTCGGTATTTTCTCGGTGTTGCAATGGACGTTTGATCTGCCGGTGGTCGCCGCGTTGCTCGCGGTGATCGGCTACTCGTTGAACGATACGATCGTCGTCTCCGACCGGATTCGGGAGAATTTCCGCCAGGTTCGTAAAGGCTCGTCCATCGACATCATCAACAGGTCGCTGAACCAGACGCTGGGTAGAACGTTGGTGACGTCGTTGACGACGTTGTCCGTTTTGCTGGCGTTGCTGATTGCCGGTGGCGAAGGTATCCGCGGGTTTGCCGCGGCGCTCACGATCGGCGTCGTCGTCGGTACCTATTCGTCGATTTACATCGCATCGAATGTGTTGATCGTGATGAATATCTCTCGAGAAGACTTGTTGATTCCCGAAAAAGAATCCGCCGACCAGTCGTATCCGTAGTTCTCTGTTTCAGGACAACCTCAGACGTGCGGCCGTATCCCAGCCACCATCGCCTTGAAGCATTTAGGGTTGCCGGCAACCACATCACCACTGTCGAGGTACCCGTCGCCGCCGCGCAGATCGCTGACGAAGCCGCCGGCTTCTTTGACGAGCAGACTGCCGGCAGCGATATCCCACGTCTGCAGTCCCATTTCCCAATACCCGTCGATTCTGCCCGCAGCGGTATAAGCAAGATCGAGGGCGGCAGAACCCTGGCGGCGAACGGCCAAGCAAGCGCTGGTCATCTGCTTGACGATATCCATGTAAGGGTCGAGCCTGTCCTTTGCGCCTGGGGGCAGTCCGGTACTCAAGATCGCCCCGCTCAAACGCTGCGTCTTACTGACGCGGATACGCTTGCCGTTCAGGTGCGCGCCGCCGCCGCGGCTTGCGACCCACTCTTCGTTGCGGACCGGGTCGATGATCACCCCGTGCTCGATGTGACGACCTTTCTTGAGCGCGATCGAGATGCAGAAATGCGGTATGCCCCTCAGATAGTTGAGGGTGCCGTCGAGGGGGTCGATCAACCACGTATATTCGTCGGATTCCGAAGTGACGCTCAATCCTTGTTCTTCGCCTAAAATGGCGTGAGCGGGATAGGCCTTGTGCAGCACTTCGATAATGGCAGCTTCCGATTCGCGATCGACGTTGGAGACGAAATCGTTGGGGGCTTTTTCTTCGATCTTGAGTTCATCCAGGCGATCCATGGATTGCAGCAAGATATTTCCGGCACGACGCGCGGCACGGAGCGCCATATTGGCCATAGCATGCATAGGTGTGGTGTCCTGTCGGAACAATTCGCATAACCTAACACGATGAGCCTGCAGAACATCCGCATCGTATTGGTAGAACCGAGCCACCCGGGCAATATCGGCGGGGCTGCTCGGGCGTTGAAGACGATGGGTTTGACGCGCCTGGTGATCGTCAATCCTAAGCGTTTTCCCGATCCCCAGGCCGAGTGGCGTGCGGCCGGCGCGCAAGACGTACTGGCGAATGTGCAGGTATTTGACCGTCTCGCGCCCGCCATCGAGGATTGCGTTTGGGTGGCGGGCACCAGCACGCGGCAACGCCGAATTCCGTGGCCTTGTGCCGACGCCACCACGGTTGCCGGCGATGTACTGCGTCAGGCCAGCCTAGGGGAGGTGGCCATTCTCTTCGGGCGCGAAAACAGTGGTCTCAACAACGAAGAACTGCAGCGGTGCCACATGCACCTGCAGATTCCGGCGTTTCCCGGTTACCCGTCGCTGAACCTGGCGATGGCGGTGCAGGTGGTGTGCTACGAGCTGTTTCGACAATTCGAGGCCGGTGCTGTCGTCGGTGGCCAGTGGGACCGGCCTCCGGCGAGCCTCGGCGACGTCGAGGCCATGCTGGAGCATCTGCAACGACTGCTGGTGGCGGCGGATTTTCTGGATCCCTCGAACCCACGTCAGACGCTGCCGCGACTGCGGCGCTTACTGATGCGAGTGGAACTCGATGCAACCGAGGTGCAGATGGTGCGAGGCATACTCACACACCTTCAGAAGTCGCTAGGAAACGGCCCAGGGGAATAGTGGACCAATTTAGTCGGGTATTGCATACTCGCCTCCTTCTTCTCAGAGCTTTGGTGCCTCTAGACGGGTGCCGGCAGGGGTAAATGACAATGCGCCTGACAACCAAAGGCCGCTACGCGGTGACCGCCATGCTGGACATCGCTTTGCATCGTCACACCGGGCCGGTCAGCGTGGTCGATATTGCTGAACGCCAAGGCATTTCGTCGTCGTACCTCGAACAGCTATTCGGCAAGCTGAAAAGAGCTGGGCTTTTGCAGAGCGTGCGTGGTCCTGGCGGCGGTTATCAGCTCAGCCGGGATGCGGCGGCGATCAGCGTATCGGATATCATTGCGGCGGTGGGGGAAGGGGTTGATGCCACCCGCTGCCACGGCGCAGCCGATTGCCAGGATGGCCTGACCTGTTTGACCCATGATTTGTGGACCGACCTGTCGCAGGAAATCGACCTGTTTCTGAGCGGCGTCACGTTGGCAAAGTTGGTCGATCGGCGCGAGGTGCGCTCGATAGCCTTTCGCCAGGACCGGCAAGCGGGCGAGACCGAGCGACTCATCGCAACTCAGCCCGTCTGACGGTGAACCGGGTCGTATACCTAGACTATTCCGCGACGACGCCCGTCGACCCGCGGGTGGCGCAAAAAATGAGCCGCTGCCTGCTGGTCGACGGTAACTTCGGCAATCCGGCTTCGCGTTCACACTACTACGGCTGGCAAGCGGAAGAAGCCGTCGAACTCGCGCGAACCCAGGTTGCGCGGCTGATCAATGCCGATCCGCGTGAGATTGTTTGGACCTCCGGCGCGACGGAATCGGACAACCTTGCCATCAAGGGCGTTGCCCAGGGCGCGAGCCGGCGCCACATCGTGACCAGCGCCATCGAACACAAGGCGGTCCTCGATACCTGCCATTACTTGGAGAACCAGGGTTTCGAGGTGACCTACTTGATCCCAAGGCAAAACGGTGTCGTCGCGCCGGAACAGGTCGGTGAGGCGATACGGCCCGATACGCTGATGGTGTCGTTGATGCAGGTCAACAACGAGATTGGCGTCATCAACGACGTGGCCGCTATCGGCGAAGTATGCCGCGCGGCGGGAACGTTGCTTCACGTCGACGCGGCGCAGAGCGCCGGCAAAGTGCCGCTCGATGTACAAACCATGGCGATCGACATGATCAGCTTTTCGGCGCACAAGATGTACGGGCCGAAGGGCATGGGCGCGTTGTACGTGCGCCGCGAACCCCCCGTCAAGCTGCAACCGTTGATTCATGGAGGTGGACACGAACTAGGGATGCGGTCGGGTACCCTGCCGACACATCAAATCGTGGGTCTGGGCGAGGCTTGTGAAATATTGCGGTGCGAGATGGAAGATGAGAATGCCCGCATTTTGGCGCTGCGACAGCGCCTGTGGTCGCACCTCAAACAAGTCCCCGGAACCGTGATGAACGGCGACGAGTTTCAACGCTTACCCGGCAACTTGAACGTAGCGTTCGACCGAATAGACGGCGAAACGCTGCTGCTCGCACTAGATGACATAGCGGTGTCCAGCGGCTCCGCCTGTACGTCGGCCAGCGTCGAGCCTTCCTACGTGTTGCGCGCGTTGGGTGTGCCGGACGAACTAGCCCACGCGAGCCTGCGTTTTACCGTAGGCCGATTTACGACGGAAGAAGAGATCGACTATGCGGCGCGGCGCGTCATAGAGGTCGTGAGCGG
>CBDTZM010000174.1:0-5118 GCA_965364915.1 uncultured Pseudomonadales bacterium
ACCACCGAGATCTACACTCTTTCCCTACACGACGCTCTTCCGATCTCCAGTTCGGTCAGACGTTCTTGGTAAAACGGCAACTTCTCGGAAAAATCACCAGCCGATTGCGCAACGAGCGCGCCAACGCCAACGACGGCGACGACCATCATGATCATCACCAAGGTGATGGCAAGCGCGCCGGGTACCTTGTGTTTCTCGAGCCAGAACATCGGCGTCGCCGCGATGGTGGCGATAAATGCCGCAAGCAGGAACGGCACCATCAGATCCTCGGCCGCCTTGATACCGGCCGCGATGACGATTAGCGACGCAAAAATGAAGAAGCCCTTGCCGGATCCCAACATGTCAGCCTAGCGGTGAATGACGCATTCTAGCGTGAATCTAAGACAAGGTGACTCTATGTTCGAGGCTCGGCAGTTGTCGGCGCACCTCGGCTACCTTGTCTGGATCGATCGTGGCGATCGCGAAACCGTCGTTTTCGGCATGCTCGTCGATGACCTCTCCCCACGGATCGACGATCAGCGAATGCCCGTAGCTACGCCGTCGTGAGTTGTGCTGTCCGTGTTGCGCGGGCGCGATGATGTAACACTGACACTCGATCGCCCGGGCTTTTAGCAACGTGTGCCAATGTACCGCCCCTGTGGTCGCCGTGAAGGCGGAGGGTACGGTGATGGCGACCGCACCTCGATCCACCAAGCCCTGATACTGATAGGGAAAGCGCACGTCGTAACAGATCGTCAACCCCAACGTGCCGAAGGGCATCGTTGTCGTCACCAAGGCATCGCCGGCTGCGGTTCGGCTCGACTCGTTCAGTTGCGTGCCATCAGGCAGGCTCACGTTGAACAGATGAATCTTACGGTACGAGGTGACCATCTCACCCCGGGAGTCTAGGTGTATGCACGTGTTATAGGCCTTCTCGGGTGTAGGGCCGGTCTCGTGAAAACCGCCTAGCACGAGATCGCAGGCGAGCGTCCGGGCGAGCTCCTGACAGCGCGCGAGTATCGGCCCGCCTTCCGGCAAGGGTTCGAGAATCTCGCGCTTGCCGCGATCCGGGCCAATGTAGGCAAAGGCTTCGGGCACCATGATGATCTCGGCTTCGGCCTCCCGCGCGCGATATGCGAGGTCTTCGATAATGCCTAAATTGGCGTCGACATCGGTCGTTGCACAGTGCTGCAGTGCGGCGACTTTGGCGGCTCTCACGACTGAAACTCGGGCTGCGTACAGAGCACCGGTCCGCCAAGAAATTCCTCGATGCTTGGTAGATTGAATGCGTCGTCCTCCGACACGAAGCTGATGCTGACGCCCGCGGCACCGGCACGCCCGGTGCGGCCGATCCGGTGTACATAGTCTTCCGCGTCTTCGGGCAAGTCGAAGTTGATCACGTGGCTGATGCCCTCGACGTGGATACCGCGCCCAGCGACGTCGGTGGCGACCAGATACTTGACCTTGCCCTCTTTGAAACGGCTGAGCGTCGACATGCGCTTGCGTTGTGGAACGTCGCCGGCAAGAGGCTCGACGTGGATGCCGCGCTTATTCAGTGATCGGTTCAGACGGTGGGTTTGGTCGCGTCGATTGGTGAAAATAAGCGCGCGTTCCGGTTGTTCGGTGGCGAGAAAGTCGCCAAGCAATTGCTCTTTGTCAGCGGCGCTCACCAGCCAGAACTTCTGATCGACCGTGTCGACCGCAACGTTTTCCGGCGTGATCGCTACGTGCTCGGGTTCCACGGTCCATGAACGGGCTAGGCGCATGACGTCGTCGTTGAACGTTGCGCTGAAAAACAGGGTCTGGCGCCGGTGTTTGTGCGGTGTTTGGTAAACGATGCGCCGCACGTCGGGGATGAAACCCATGTCGAGCATGCGATCGGCTTCGTCGATGACCAGCGTCTCCACCGATTTCAGGTTGATGTACCCGCGATTCAGGAAATCGAGTAGCCGTCCGGGTGTGGCGATGAGGATGTCCACCGGCTCGGACTTCAATCGATCGCGTTGTTTCTGAAAGTCGATGCCGCCCACGACGCATTGCGCGGCTTCATGCATGTGGCGGCTCAAGTCGTTGGCATCGCTCTCGATTTGCATGGCGAGTTCGCGCGTCGGCGCCAGCACGAGCGCGCGCGGCGTGCCTTGAGGCAGGGGTTCGTCGAGCGGGTGTTCCCAAAGGTGGGTCAGAATCGTGATGAGGAAGGCCGCCGTCTTGCCGGTGCCGGTCTGGGCCTGGCCGGTGATGTCGTAATCCGACAAACTGAGCGGCAACACTTCACTCTGGATCGGCGTGCAATACTGATAGCCGAGATCGGCGATGGCGTGCACGAGCGGTGTCGGTAAAGCGAAATCTTGAAAACGGTCCTTGTCCTCGAGTTCGGGAACTTGGTACTGGCTGATATCCCACGCACTCATGATTTGGCTAGCTCCTGTTCGACGCATACGAGTTTCACGCACTGGGTGAGGACCGGCATCGCCGCCTTCAGATCAGCAAGGGAGGCGAAGGTCGGAGCGATGCGAATGTTCTGATCTTGCGGGTCGCGCCCGTAGGGAAAGGTCGCTCCCGCCGGGGTCAGGGTCAGCCCGGTTTTTTCGGCTAATGCAACGATGCGCTTGGCCGTCCCCGGCAGGACGTCCATCGACACGAAGTACCCGCCCGTCGGTTTGGTCCAGCTCGCAATGCCAAGACCACCAAGCTCTTCTTCCAGCACGTCGTTCACCAATTCGAACTTTGGCCGCAGCAACTCCGCGTGCTGCGCCATGTGCTCCTGGATGCGTCCGCTGAGGAAGCGGGCGTGGCGCAGTTGGCTAACCTTGTCGGGGCCGATCAACATCACGCTCAATGCTCGCTCCAGGGTTCCGAGCACGCGCTCGGAACCGGCGAAGAAACCCAGCCCGCCGCCCGCGTAGGTCATCTTCGAGGTCGACGCGAATAGCGCTAGATGATCCTCGGTAGCGGCCCGTTCTGCGTGCACGGTTATGTTGGCCAGCGGTGCCGTCGGGAATTGAAAATCGTGCACCGCATAGGCGTTGTCCCAGAACACCACGAAGTCGTCAGCGGCTGCATGGTTTGGCAACTCTGCGATCGTGGCAACGGTGGTGTCTGAATAGATGCAGCCGGTCGGATTCGAGTACTTCGGCACGCACCAGATGCCTTTGATCGATGCGTCGTTGGCGGTCAGTTCGAGCACCCGCTCCATGTCCGGACCCTCGTCGGTCATGGGCACGTTGACCATTTCCACGTTCAGCGACTCACAGATGGTGAAGTGCCGGTCGAATCCTGGCACGGGGGTGAGCATCTTGATCTTCTTACGGTTGGTCCAGCGTCGGTCGTCACCCCATAGCCCCTGGCGGTAGGCGGTGGCAGCCACCATGTACATGAGGAACAGACTGGAGTTGCCGATGGCAAAGACGCGCGCGGGGTCGACGCCCATGAGCTCTGCGCCGATTTGGCGAGCCTCGATCACGCCCCGAAGCGTGCCGTAGTTGCGCGCGTCGGTGCCGTCTACGCCGATGTAACTGTCCACCGGATTGTCCAGCTCGCGACTCAGGTCGAGCTGCTCGGGTGCCGGTTTGCCGCGGGTGAGATCGAGCGACATCCGATTGGCCTGCTGCAATTCGAGCTCGCGACGCAATCCGGTTGCGAGGTCTTCGAGTTGCGCTCGTGAACATTGGGAGAGGCTGGCCATTAGAGTCCGGTCGACTCGTCCAAGCCGAGCATGAGGTTCAAATTTTGTACCGCCGAGCCGGCAGCGCCCTTGCCTAGGTTGTCGTATCGGGCAATCAACAACGCTTGCACATCGTTGCCGAACACCATGATCTCGAGATTGTTGGTGTCGTTGCAGTCGGTAGGGTTCAAATAACCTGCCTCCAATACGCCTTCGGCACCGAGCGGCAGCACGTTGACGAATCGGGTCGTGCGGTACGCCTCCGCCAGCGCCGTGTGGAGCGACACGAGGGTGGTGCCCGGTGCGAGATCGGCCAGGAACACCGGAATTTGGGTCAGCATACCCTTGTAGAAAGTTCCGACCGACGGCGTAAACAGCGGCGCCTGCGTGGTGCAGCTGTAGTGGCGCATTTCTGGTACGTGCTTGTGATCGAGTCCGAGCGCGTAAGGTCGTGTGGCCAACGCCTCGCGCTGTTCGTAGGTGAGGGCTCGATACTGGTCGATGAGGCTGCGCCCGCCACCCGAATAGCCGGACAGCGCGTGTAGTGACAACCGCAACTCTTTGGGGATCAAACCCGCCGCGATCAGGGGTCGCGTGGTCAGAATGAAACCTTGCGGATAACATCCGGGATTGGAAACCAGCCCAGCATTCTCGATGGCGTGCGGTTGTGACTCCGATAGCTCCGGCAGCCCGTAGGTCCAGTCCGGCGCCGTGCGATGCGCGGTGCTGGCGTCGAGCAATCGAGTCTTGCCTGCCGCAAGTTGCTTGGCTTCGCGGGCGGCGCCGTCCGGCAAGCACAGAATGGCGACGTCGGCGTTCTGTAGCAGGCACGCGCGCGCCTCAGGATCCTTCCGATCCGCTTCGGCAATCGTCAGAAGCTCGATGTCCGCACGGTTGTGCAGACGCTCCGCGATCTCGAGCCCGGTCGTACCGACCTGACCATCGATGAATACTTGTGCCGCCAAGGCGAGTTCTCGTGGTGTAGGAAAAGGCGCGGCATTTTAAGGCCACGCTAGCGGAACTACCAGTCTCTACGGCAGAACCATTTCAACGCACTGAGCGCGAGTAGCAGCACGCTGATCGGCAGGATGATGGTCTGAACCAAGTACACCACGATCAGGTTGATGAGTTCGGTAATGGTCCCCTCGACGCGCTCCTGGAAGGCGGTTAGCTGGTCTCGGACGTCGAGGCTGCCGCGCAGCCGGTCGAAGAAGTCCGATTCCGGGTCGACATCCGTTGCTCCATGGAGTTGCCCGAGTGCTTCGCTCGTTTGCGCGATCTGCGCAATGGACTGCGCTTGTTTCGGCTCTAGTAGCGTGTGATTCACGAGCGCCGTGACGAGTGTGATGGCCACGAACAGGAATCGCGCGAAAATCATGGCACCGCAAACCTTGATGAGAGCGGCACGGGCATGTGCGGCGCTTGGCCACCACAAACCCACCAATAGTCCGGCCACCGATAGGGTCAACAAGACG
>CBDTZM010000175.1:0-5095 GCA_965364915.1 uncultured Pseudomonadales bacterium
AGTCGGTGGGTGGGCCGTCGTAAGGCAGTATGGATATCGTCGGCGTCGCGATCGGCAGCTGAATGGACGTGATGCGCCGCTCGCCGGCGGACAGCGTCGCCGTTTTGGTCGATCCCGTGATCGTCGCCGTGCCGGTTGCGACCGCCGGCTGGTCGGACGATGGGGGATCCACGGCGGTTGGGATTTGCGGCGCTGCATTCGATGGCAGCACCGATGCCCTGAGCGGCCAGCGATCGTCCGTGAAGCGCTCGACGGATTGCAAGTCCTGATCGGTGTGCAGCACTAGGTTTGCGCTGCCCGGCTGTGCTAGCAGTGCGTCTGGATGTACCGCTATGAGGCTGTCGTCGATCAAGAAGCTTGCGATTGCGACCACCACATAGGCGACCTTGCCGTCGGCTTGGTCGATCGCGATGTCCTCGACTTTGCCGAGTTCGTTGCCGTCGTTGGTCAAAACATACTGACCGAGCCAAGTGCTCGCTTTGATGATGTCCGCCTGAGCAGTGGCCAACGGGGCGGCCAACGCTAACACGCACCACCCAGCCAAATTGAAAAGCTGTTTCACAATAATGCCCTCCCGCAGGCTGATACTAATGCAGTTGGGCGGGCGCCGCGAGCCACACTGGCGCCGCGGCTATCGGGGCGTCCAGGGCCTTCAAGAATGCCTCGAGGCGCCTCCGTTCGTAGGGGCGCAGGTTGAGGGGTTTGGCTTCGTTGTGACCGATAACCGCGGCAGAGGCAGCGTTGTAGTGGACCAAGACCTGCGCCAACGTCGAGATTTGCCCAGCGTGCATGAAGGGTGCGGTGTGACCGAGGTTGCGCAGCGATGGGGCCTTTTGGGCGCCGATCAGCTCGACCCCGGTACGCGCAAAGCGCAGCTCCGCACAATCCTCAGCCGCTGTGACGCCGCGGACCCTGAGACAGTTGAACGGGTCCGCGCGGGCGAGATCCACGCCGATGATCCGGCCCTTGTCGGGCAGCAGTCCCGGCGCCGGTAGGACGCCCGTGTTGTGGAACTCGAAGTTCGTCAGTAACGGTCCGTTATGGCAATTGGTGCACTGGGCCTTGCCGATGAACAGGCGCAGACCGGCGATCTCGTCCGCACCGAACCCCTGGTGTTGGTCTAGCGAGTCGTCCTTCAGACCCGCCGAGACGTACGCATCGAATTGAGAAGGGCCCGGCAGCAACAAGCGTTGATAGGCGGCGAGCGCCTTGCCCGCGTTGACGAACACCCGGGTGACGTCGGTCTGGTCGGCAACGGTCATGGCTTGCCAAGCGGCGCGCATAGCTTCATCACCCTGCGGCCCGGCGTTGTCCGGAAAGCGGCTATGGTCGGACAAGTTGGGCAGCGTACCGAACAGAGACGTGTACAGTTCTCGATACTCGGCATCCTCAGTCATGAGCCGCGCGATGTGAGTCCGCGTTGAGCCGTGCTCGTCGAGATTTTCCAGGGGTGCGAGTGCTTGCGACCAAAGGCTGTCTTTGCGGCCATTCCAAAAATACCAGGGACTGTAGGCGGCACCGACAAGGCTCATGCTGTTGAAGTCGACCTCGGCCAGTCCGCGCCCGCGCGACAGGCCGTCGGTGAAACGGCGCGCGGGCTGATGGCAGGTCGAACAGGCAACCTGTTGGTTGGCCGACAAACGCACGTCGAAAAACAGGCGGTGGCCAAGCGTTGCGGCGAGCGGATCGTCGGCAACGCTATTCGTGGGGTCTGGGGGCAATGGCGGCAGGCTTCCCAGCCACAGCGACCTTAGTACTTTGATTTCCGGCTCGGTCCACGGCGCCGGATGACTGGGCTGGCCGAACCACCAACCGGTGGCGCCTAGCACGACGACCATGGCCAGCAAGCCGAGGGCGAACTTCACAGATCCAACCCGAACGTCACCGTATCGAGTTTGCCGTTGGCGATGATGCTGATGCTCACCTGCCACGGTCCGGTCATGTGAAACTTCATACCTTCGACGAGATAATCGCCCCCGCCCAGGTAGCGGGTCGCCCGGGGCTCGGTGGGTAAACCGTGGTCATGCAGCGGCATGCCGCCGGAGATCGACAACTCGGCCTGGTCTATCGGATTACCTCGAGCGTCTTCGACGTGCACGACCCAGGTATGTATGCGATTGATCTCGAGAGGCGTAAGGCTGCTGGTAAAGCTCACCTGGTAGTGACCTTGCTGGGAAACGTCCGCAGCGGTGGTTGCAGTGAGCACCGCCAAGACTAGCACCGCGCAACTCGTTCTCTGGCTGGACATCGCGACAGGCTATCACAGTGGCTAGGTCGTCGATCTCGTCAGCTTCAGCACGTTACGGCTCGGCAGCCGCAACAAAGTGACATCCACGAACGTGGTTCTGAAGCTCTGCAGCATTCTGGGTACGTTGGCCTTGGACCACTCGATGGTCAACGGCAGGTAGCGGATGTCATCCGTCTGGGGTTCCTCTCCGGTGATCTCGATGTCGAGGCGCCGGCAGTCGTCGAACAGATCTTCGAATCCGTGGGCGGCGCTGTATTTTTGGGTGCGGAGGTAAAAGGTGACAGTGCCGGGGTGCAGCCGGTTTTTGTGCACGTCTTCGATCATGTGCTCGACGCTATGAGTACCGGAACCACGAGATTTGAAGGTGATGTCGTGATTGTCGACGTCGACGCCATATTGGTCCCGCAGGCGCAGCACCAGTTGCGCGTGGCCCTCGTACTGTGCCTGTTTGTTCCAATCGGTAGCGGAACGCGAGAGGTTAGCCGCGCGCCGCATTGTCCGCTCTGTATTGCGCTGGAACGCGTCCGAGACCTTGTCGTACGCGTTAGAATCCGGCGGCGTGGATAACGCGCGGGTCACGTGCGGCAACACCCGGGTGCGGTTCTTGTCGCCGTCGACGATGCCGATGTCGTCGCCGGAGTGTGCTGTCTCATAGACAACCGTGAAGGGGATTTGGCGTCGCGCTGCCGCAAGCGCGCCAGGATCTATCCGGTAGTTCGCCTCGACCAATCGTTCGTTGCCCATGCGCCGCTCGACAATGGCGTCGATCGCCGCGTGCGTCAGGTGCTGCGCCGCTTCATTGGGTTCGACCCTGATGTAGTTGAAATTCAGATTGCCGGCACAGGTGCGAACGGTATTGTCCGACGAATCCTCTTTCACGTAGCGAATCGGCACCAGACGCAGCTTGCGCACGGTTTGCGAGCCGATGATGCAGAATTCTTGAACCTCGTAATCGTCAAACATGTCGTTGCCCGACGTCAAGAAGTGATGATGTAGGTCCAGCGTTTTGGAGGACCCGAATTCGAGCTCGTCGAGTACCCGCATGCCGCGGTCCACGCCTTGGAATATCAAACGACCCCAGCGGGCGAGCTGACCGCGGCCGATGTGTGCCAGCCCGCTGCCGAAATTGGCTCCGGCCAAATGCACCAGGTTGGCGATGGGCGAGGGTTTGGCGCTGAACAGGCGAATCCAATTACGCACGACGAGTGCGCCCGTGCTGTGAATCGCCACGTGAAAACCGCTGTTCAGCAAGTGCCGGTGTCGATTGGACGTCAGCGCGCGGTTCAGCGCGAAGCTGACATCGTCGACCGCGATACCATCGTTCAACGATATCCATCGCGCCAAGTCGATTTCGACCACACTGCCGTCGCCAAAGGCGGCGCGCAGGTCGCGCGGCAGGTTGCCGTAAATCTCTTCGGCCTTGGTGTTCTTGCCTTCTGAGCTGTAGCCGTGAATCAGAACGATCGGCAGCATGATGTGCTTCCCTTCCAAGCTCCCCAGCTTGTGTAAACTAAGCTTGACATAAAGTCAATGAGGCATTACATTGTACGTCAAGTTAGCTTGTCATATAGACAATGACATTTGACATTACGTTTAAGATATGGAGGTTGATATGAACAACGAGACAACACCGGACCCGCTCGGCGGCGAGGCCAGCCGCAGTTGGTGGGCGATCATCAAGGCCTGTTCGGGCACGGCCGCAGACCGGCGCAATCAATACTGGTTCCTGGGATGGATGTTCGCCTGGGCGGTGAGTTTCGTCGCGGCAACCTGGGCGCTGGTGGGTCTGGAGCCGGACGGTGCGGCGGCTTGGTTGGTAGCGGCAGGACCGAACGTGTTCAGCGTCGCAGCACTACTGGCATACTTGCGCTTCCTGCGGATGGCCGACGAACTCCTGCGTCAGATACAACTCGAGGGGCTTGCCCTCGGCTTCGGCGCAGGCGTGTTGTTTGCGGTTGGCTATCAACTGCTGGTGCTCGCCGGTGCGCCGCAGGCGCAACTCTCTGACCTGGCCGGCGTGATGATGGTGGCCTGGGCGGTCGGCCAGCTGTTGGCCACGAGGCGCTACCGATGAACAATCGGCTGCGCGTATTGCGCGCGGAACGCTCGTGGTCGCAGGCCGAACTTGCCGGACGCCTGGGGGTTTCCCGGCAGACGGTGAACGCCGTCGAGACCGGGAAGTACGACCCGGGCCTACCATTGGCGTTCAAGGTCGCACGTCTTTTCGAGCAGCGGATCGAAGACATCTTCGATCCGGACGAAGCGCAAGACGCCGCACAGGTTCCGTGAGGGAATGCCAATCTACGCATCGATCGCGATAGTCCGCGCGTTCTGGAGCGGATTCTGGTAGGGTGAGCGCCCACCTCACCACAGCAGAACAGATGGCCCGCCCCAAGAAACAACAGGTCAACGTATCCAGCCACGAGCTACGCAAAACGCTCGAGGGGGACGTGCAGGCGTTCCTAAAATCCGGTAAGAAAATCGAGCAGATTCCGACCGGATTCACCAATCAGGATCCTCTGGGTGGCCGCCGTCACATCGTGCTGAGCCCCAACAAAAAGCGCTAAGCTCTTCCTTCGGACATAAAAAAGGCGACCCGTTTGGGCCGCCTCGATTTTCACTCTGACTTGGCGCTTGCGCGTCGTAAGAGCTAGGCTTCTTTCAGGTCGCCAGCTGCCGTCTTGCCGCGCTCGGTGACAACTTCGTAGCTGACTCGCTGACCTTCGGTCAGCGTACCTAAACCGGCGGCTTGTACCGCACTGATGTGTACGAACACATCCTTGTCGCCGGATTCCGGCTCGATGAATCCAAACCCTTTGGTGGGGTTAAACCACTTAACAGTTCCTG
>CBDTZM010000176.1:0-5077 GCA_965364915.1 uncultured Pseudomonadales bacterium
GCGTTGTTCGGTTTCTGTGTCTACCGACGAGGTCGCCTCGTCCATTATGAGAATTTGCGGATCCGCCAACACGGCACGGGCAAACGATATTAACTGCTTCTGACCGGCCGACAAGCGTGAGCCGCCTTCACCCGCATCGGTCGCATAGCCGTCATTGAAGTCTGCAATGAATTCATGCGCCCCTGCGAGTCGCGCGGCCGCAACCACTTCTTCGTCCGTCGCGTCCAAGCGTCCGTAACGGATGTTTTCGAGTATCGACCCGCTAAATACATGCGCGTTTTGCAAGACCATGCCTAGGTTCGATTGCAACCAGTGCAGGCTGCGATTGCGGTAGTCCATGCCGTCGATGAGCACTTGCCCATGCGTCGGTTCATAGAATCGGCATATGACGTTGACCAGCGTGCTTTTGCCGCCGCCGGTGGGGCCGACAATCGCAATGGTTTCGCCGCGGCTGACCGTCAAGTTTATGTCCGTCAACACGGGACTCGCGCGTTCGTAGGCGAAGCTCACGTTTTTGAGCTCAATGGAATCGATGCGCGCGCTGCCGCCATCGGCCGCATACTGCTCCCTCGTCGGGTAGTTGGCGTCGAGAGCGGCGCGCACCGAGTCGGAATCCTTAATATCCGGATCGGCTTCGATCAGACTCAAGATGCGCTCTGCGGATGCCTGGGCCATCTGCATCTCTGCGAACCAATGGCCTAGCTGCTCGATGGGGTCGAAGAAGTGGCGCGTGTACGCCATGAACGCCACCAGCGTACCGGGTAGCATGACGCCCGCCAGTAGTTCCAGACCGCCGACCGCCATCGCCAAACCCATGGCGAGACTTGCCAGGGTGATTACGATGGGAACGTAGATTGCGGCTTGGCTCAAATTCAAGACAGACGCGCCGTACATCTTGTCGGTCAATCCCTGGAACTCGCGTAAGTTGGCGTCTTCTCGAACGAACGCCTTGCTCGTCAACACCCCCATGATGGCCTCGTTGTACGATCCGGTGATGCGCGAGTTGGTGGCGCGCACGGTTCGGGCACTCTTCAAGATGCGTTTTTGAAACTTGGAAGACACCCAGCCTAGGAACGGGATGACGGCGAGCACGATCAACGCGAGCTTGGCGTTCATCACGAGCATGGCGATGGCAATCCCCACCATCATCGTGATACCCCACACGAGATCGAGAAATCCCCATGCCAGTATGTTGGACAAACGCTCGCAATCGGATGTCATTCTGGCCATCAGCCACCCTACCGGGCGATAGTCGTAAAACGAAAACGACAGGCGTTGCAGGTTGGCGAATCCGTCGCGGCGAATGTCATGGCTCACGTGCGTGCGAATCTTGCCGGCCATCCAGATGAATCCACCGATCGCACTGCAGATCGTCAGGGTCGTCGCGGCGTATGCGATGAGGTAGATCCACAGATCTGCGTCGGCGCCGAACGTGTCGACGGCATCGACCACACCCTTGGTGATCAGCGGATACATCACTTCCATGCAGGCGGTGATGAACGCGAACAGTGCCAGCCATGCTAGCTCCTTCGGATAGCAGCTCGCGTAGGCGAAGAGTTTGCGCCAAAGATGCAGGTTCATACGTGACGCGAGCACCTCGTCGTTGAATCCATCGTCGTAGTTTTCGTCGTCGTAGGCTTCCATATCAACCGGCCCCTTCGGCGACATCGCGCCGGATAGATGCGTCGAGCGCGCCCTGAATCTCGCACAAGCGTCGATAGGGGCCAGGATGGGCGGCTAGCGTGGCATGGTCGCCGAGTTGCACGACGCGCCCCCGATCGAGCACCATGATGCGGTCGGCGTGCATGACCGACGACAGACGATGGGCAATGATCAGCGTCGTTTGGCGACCCTTACGGCGCTCGAGTGCGGTCAATATCTCGCGCTCGGTACCGGTATCGACAGCGGACAACGAGTCGTCCAGCACCAGAATTGGCGGGTCCTTCAACAACGCGCGCGCGAGTGCCAGGCGCTGGCGCTGGCCGCCCGACAACGTGACCCCCCGTTCGCCAACCATCGCTTCGAAACCGTCGGGGAATTTCTGTATCGAATCGTGGATGGCGGCGTCCTGACAGGCTTCTACCATCTCGGCGTGCGGCGCGTGCGGTCGTCCCACTGAAAGGTTGGCGGCGACGCTGCGCGAGTATAGAAAAGGATCCTGTAGCACGACGCCGATTTGGCTGCGCAACCATTGTCGGTTGAGGTCGGCGATCTCGACGCCATCGAGCATGACGCTGCCGCTCTGGTATGGATACATACGCAGTAGCACCCGTATCAGGCTGGTCTTGCCTGAGCCGGGTGGGCCAACGATCGCTAGCGACTCGCCGGGCCGCACGTGAATCGAGACGTCGGTCAATATCGGGCGACCTGACTCGTACTCGAAGTTTAGTTTGTCGATGCGAATGTCACCCTTGGCTCGACCGCTGGTTGGTGCGAGCTCGGTACTTTCTTCAGCTTCGGTGAGTATTTCGTTGATACGCCCCAGCGAGACGACCGCTTTGCCGCTGTCCGTCAATACGCGGCCCATTTGCCGTACGGGCCAGATAACCATGGACACGCAGGTCATGATCGTGAATAGGTCACCGATCGTGAGGCTGCCGTCCATAATGAACAGTGCGCCGGCGAACAACACGATGCCTAACTGGGACATCGCGAATACGTCGCTCGTTGCCCAGTAGATGCCCATCAATCGGATCAGCCGGTTGTTGTTGTTGCGAAACGCCGCGTTTTTCTCGCCGAATTTTTCGATCTCGAAAGGTTGTCGCGCAAACGCGCGAACCACTCGAATGCCGGTGAGGTTTTCCTGCAACGTTGCCGTCATAGCGGCTTCCGACTCGTCGGTGATTTGAAACACGTCCTTTACTTTCGAGAAGAAGATGTAGGCGCCTACGCCCAAAAACGGCATCAAGCACAGCGACAACCAGGCGAGCCGGGTGTCCTTGATGAGCAGGAAGGGCATGACAGAGAACAGCAGCATGAGTGCCCGCCCGATTTCGATGATGTCGCTGGCGAGAAACACTCTTAGCGTTTCGATGTCGGAGCTACAGCGTTGCACAAGGTCGCCGGTATCTGCAGAGTCGTAGAACCGTGCCCGTAAGTGATGTAGGCGTTTGTATATCCGTTCGCGCAATCCGCGCACGATCTGCTCCGATGCGATGGCCGCCAAACGGCCGCGCAAGAACAAGAACACCCCACCGAAAGCGGTGATCGCCAGCGCAATGCCGGCAGACAGCCACAGATAGCCGAAGTACGAATCACCGCCCAGCAACCAGCGCGAAAGGTCGACGAGCAGCGGCGCGCCGTAGCCGAAGTCATCCTGATGCACCACATCGATGGCATAGCCACCAATCAGAGGTGCCGCAAAGATGCAGATGTTGGTCAACCCCATGGCGAGCACCGCACCCAGGTAGCGCAGCCGCTGGCCTTTAGTAATTCGCCAAAGAGTTGTTGGTTCAGTTGTTGCCATCGATCCTTCTTACACTGTCAAACGCATACTCAAACACCGAAAGGTTCCCGGAAGGGCCCGGTGAGCGGTTCTAAGGATTGAAGGTCGTGGTGCTTAGACCCGCTCGTGTCGTGAGCGGGTCCAAAGGGCGCTAAGGCCTCAAGGTTAGGACGAGCTCACCGATGCTCGGAGTAATCTCCGAAGCCATCCGCACATGGAATTGCCATGTTCAGCAAAGAGCTGTTCGGGATGATGATGTGCATTTCGCCCTCCTTTTTTGAGAGGTCGGCATCCTAACGAGTTTAGCCGCCGGGTTCAACAAAACGATAGACAAATCGGTCGGTCTTGCCGCGCACGGTTTCGTCGAAAACGTTGGTCGCTAACTGATCGTCCGGGTTACGTAGCACGTCGAGTTCGCCGTCAAACACGAAACCGTGACCTTCGATGTCCTGGCGTGCGAAATCTTCAGCGATCCGGTGCAGCTCCTGGGCCGCCGCCGACCCGGATCCGGCCATTGCAGCGTGATCCACGATGCCGAGCACCCCGCCGGGCTTCAACACGCGATGTGCCGTTGCGAAGAACTGCGCAGCATTGAGATCCCAACCATCCGCCTTGTAGTAGAGGTCGTGGTAGGTCATCACCATGAGCAGCAAGTCGACGGAGTCGTCGGAGAGATCGATGGTGTCCAGTTCACGATCGTAGCGTTGTACATGGGCAAGCCGGTTGTCGGCCAGCCGTTCTTCGAGACCCTTGCCGGCAAAGCCGAGGTACGCGGCGGTGTTGTGCGCGTAGACCGTACCTTCGTCGCCGACCACATAGCCGCCGATCTCACTGTAGTAGCCCTCTCCGGCAAACAGATCGAGCATGACGTCGCCGGGTTCGAGTCCAAAGAAGCCGAGAACGCTCGCTGGTTGGCTGCGCGCGTCGCGTTCCAAGTCGGCGCTGGGTCGACCGGGATGCTTGAGAGCATCTTCTATAGAGTGGGCATCCGCGGCAGCCTTCGTACAAACGAAGCTGCTCAGCAGAGCTCCGGTTAGCAACAGATACAACACTTTGTTCATGGTCGATTTCCCTGGGTTGTGCCGAGCAATGGCCGATCTGCCTACAATGCCTTTAATGCCCGAATCAGTCCAACCGGTCGATACTCGTGCGGCAAGGACGAAAGTCAAAGTTCGTTGAAATAGCGAACGTCGTCGACGGTGAAACGGATTCGATTCCAACCCTGCATCATTCGCAGAAGTGGCGCCTGGTTGGCGGGCAGCGGGATGTGCGTTGCATCGACCCTGAGTTGGTTCCACGTCGGGTCGACGGCCTGCCAGACGCCATCCACGGCGACTTCGTTCCAAGCGTGAAAGGCCAATGCCGGTTCTGCGCCATCTGCATAGGCTAACCCCATGACGGTTCTCGCGGGCAACCCGACGGAGCGTGCAAGTGTCGTCAAGAGGTCCGCGAACTCCGTACATTCACCGATCCGGTTTTCAATGGTTTCCAGCACCGAGGTTGGAGGCGCGTCGGGTCGGTATTCGAGGTAGTGATGGACGAACGACACGAGCCCGGCCAGCTGCGATTCCGCTCCCTCACTGGTGGCCTGGTTCGCCAACCGCTCTACCTTCGGATGCGTAATCGGGTAGT